>NZ_JAYMZR010000015.1:9488-97034 GCF_035828615.1 Streptomyces sp. H27-D2
CGCCCCCACGCCGCTTTCGGTCACCCTCCCGAGGACTGCCACAGCGCGACGCCTAGCGCCGCGCACGATGTGACCGCCGCGATCGACGGCAGTGGCCAGCGGGTGCGCTCCAGGGTGTCGAGGCGTTCCTCGTGCTCGCCGAGGATCTTGTCGGTCTGGTCGGCACGCTGGAGCAGCAGTGCCAGATCCCCGCGGGTCGTGGCGAATCCGACGTCCACGGACCGGCGCAGCCGCTCCAGCTCAAGGGCGACGCCGCCCGCTCCCTCCAGTTCCCTTGTCATCCCTATCCTTCCCGTCGCAGCCAGGAGGGCAGTACGCGCTCCACCGCCGGTGCGGACATCAGCCGGCTGAGCGCGGCGGCCACGGCCACCATCGCCGCCAGCGCGGGCACATCGGCCACGCCCGGCTCGTCGGCCAGCAGCGGCAGCGCGGCGAGCAGCGCGAATACGGTCTGTAGGGCGGTGCGCAGCAACCTGCGCGTCGGTTCCTTCACTGGTTCCCTCATCGGTCGTTCCTTTCACGCGCGCGGGACGCGCAGCTTGTCCCAGCTGGCCTGTCCCGGTATGCCGTCGGCGTCGTCCCCCCGATAGCCGAGCTTGCGCTGCCAGGCGGCGTACGAGGTCTGGTCGGCCTGTGTCCAGACTGGTCCAGGGCCCTGCGTGTACCGGCCGCAGCCCTCGGCGGCCAGCCGCTTGCCGACGGCGGTGACCAGGCCGCTGCGGCGCCCTGCGGCGAAGAACGCGGCTCCGGGGAACGGCTCGTACCCAGGCTGCGGCTGCGGCCGGGTGCCCAGCCGCTGGGCTATCCGGGACCGCATGCCCGGCATCGAGAACGACGGGTCGGGCTTGCGCCGGGTCCATTCCTTGTGGCCGATGACGCTGCCCGAACCCCAGCCGTGCGCCCGGCAGATCGCGGCCGAGACGCGCTCAGCGGCGTCGAGCTGGGCCGATGGGTAGGGGTCACCGGCGTCGCCGGTGTTCTCGATCTCGAAGCCGTAGAAGCGCGCGTTCCCGTCGATGGCGTCGGGGCCGGGACTGGCCGGCAGGGCGGATTCGGCGAGGACCGCGTGGTAGACGGCCTGCGAGCCATTGCCCGCATGGTTCGTGCGGCCGTAGCCGATCAGATGGACCCGGCCGTGCTTGGTGAGCACGCCGATGCACAGCGGACCCGGCAGCTCGGTGTAGCCGGCGCGGCAGAAGTCGACGCTGCTGGTCCCGGCGGTGTGGTGCAGCATCACACCACCGACCGGGCCCCAGGGGCCCTTGTGGTTGCGGTTGTGCGTACGCCAGTTGTCGTGCTCGACGACCTGGACGCCTTCGGCGCGCAGGGCGCGGACGAACGCGTCCGCGGATAGCGGAGTGGCCATGGTGAGGTGCCTCCTCGGCAGGGGTACGGGATGGTTCGAGGGCAGTGAGAAGCCCCGGGCCGCTGGAGTGCGGCCCGGGGCTCGGTGGTGTTCTTCCTCTGGCAGTCGGTCAGTCGAGGAGGAAGAACGCGTTGTCCGGCAGCCCGATGTGGGTGTATCCGGCGACGGTGTTCTGGCCGAGGTTTTTCACCAGCCCGGTGGAGGTGATCTCCAGTCGGGTGGTGCCGTGCTCGTTGTAGTTGGCGGTTGTGGCGTCCTGGCAGACCGCGGCGAAACTGACCGTGGCCGGCGGGCGGAAGCCGGCCGGCAGGGTGAGGATCGTGGTGGAGCGGGGGATGACGGTGGCCGCAGTACCGTGCGAGACCCAGCCGCGCAGGTGGACCCGGTTATCGATCCTCCGGTACTGCGGTAGGGCCGAAGCCACGCCGGTGATCCCGCCCACGTACCCGGTCGACGGGGTGAGGGGGAGCCAGCCGGTGTCGGTGGGTGAATGGACACTGACCCAGGCGCTGCCGTTGTAGACGGTCAGCACGCCGGGAACCACGAGGTAGGCGACCATGCCGGCTTGCGGCGAGACCACCTTCGCCGTCCGGTCGGCGGCGTCGGCGAAGCGCAGCACGGTGCGGCCGTCCACCGCTGTCGCCAGTGACCGCAGATGGGACGGCAGGTCGGCGGAGTCGGTCGACTGTGGGTAGGGCAGCGCGCCGAGCGGGGTGGTGAGCATCAGACGTACTCCTTCAGGGCGCGATAGGTGATGGTGGCGAGTTCCTCGAGCGTGGAATGGCCGGCGGTGACCTCCGCGTACGTGCGCGAGCGGCTGCAGTCCGGGTCGGTCGGCGGGTCCGTGCTGAGCCAGTAACCGAGCGGCACGCCGTTGGGCTCGTAGCCGCGCAGGGTCAGGCTCTGCTGCACATCGCCGCCAGCCCCGGCGGTGGTTCGGATGCCGATCACCCAGGTGAGGGTGTCCAGGGCGGCGCCGGTGGTGTCCACCACTCTGACGACATCACCGAGTTGGATGCGTGGGTCGTACAGCACCTCGACATCGGACAGGACGGGGACCGGGAACTTGCCCGCCTGGAGCAGCACATCGGCCAACTGACCGGCGACGGCCGCGCTCTGCACCCATTCACCGGACTGCGCGACGTACTGCTGCAGTCCGTAGTACTTCTGGCTCTCGGTGTCCCACTTGGCCTTGCTGGGCTGCGCTGGGGCTTCGAACACCTTGAGCGGTGCGACGACGATGGACGGCTTTCCGTCCTTGGTCGTGGTGTAGAGCGTTTTGGTGCCGCGGTTGGTGAAGCGCAGCACCATCTCGGTAGCGACGCGGCGGACCGAGACGAGCACAGCGCCTTTGACCGCGGTGCCACCCGATACGTCCTTCACCCAGGCGTCGCCGAAGCGGACGCGGCTGCCACCGCTCAGCGGGGCCGCATCGTCGTAGGGGGTCGGCGGTCCGACCTCGAACCCCTCGTCGGGGATGGGATAACTGACCTCCTTGCTCTGTCCCGCGGGGATCTCGATGACTCCGGCGGGGGTGAACTCGCCGGTGAGGTCGAAGAGCCGCTTCCTCCAGTCCAGATACGGCTGTTCGCAGTAGTTGCGGCAGGCGTCGATCTCCTCGGAGACGGTGAGGGCGGCGATTTCCCGGCGTGACGTGACGATGAGATCCGCGGCCACCGGCCGTTGCTGGAAGCGCCGGAAGCTCCGCCAGCGGAAGACGCCCCGCTCGTCGAACTCGGCCGTGGAGATGCTCGCACGGGCCATCTCGCTGATGACGTCCCACTGGGAGCCGGAGACCTTGGGGATCGTACGGAGCGGCAGGACCGGGTCTCCGAGCTCCACGGCCTTGGCGCGCTTTCCGTGCTCCGCGAAGTCGTTGAGGGTGAAGAACGGTGAGACGCGAGTGGTGACCTGCAATGCCTCCACGGCGATATCGGTGGTCAGCTGGATGGTGTTCAGTTCGGCTGCGGGCTGGTTCGCCGACGGATCGACGTAGGTACCGATACCTCCGAGCATCCTGGTCCCGTCGGGGGCGACGAGCAGTGGCTGAACGGTGGGCAGCGTGCCACCAGAGGTCCCGGAGGGGGTGACGAGCATGCCGATGTGCCATGCGCCCTTGAGCGCGGCGAGCTTGGGCCACGACCACTTGAAACCCCATGCGGGGCCGCTGTCCATGTCTGCCCCGGTGCCCGAGTAGATGGTTACCCGGCCGGCGGCGAAGTCGACGTTGAGCGAGATGCGTCCCGTTCCGGTGCCGAGCCGGTCCAGCAGGAGTTTGATCTCGACCGTGTTCCCCGGGCCGATCGCGCTGTTCATGTGTGCTTCGGCCAGCCATACGTCGGCGCTGGGGGTCAGGACGCGGCTGCGTGGCATCCAGGCCATCGACAAGCCGCGCGCCTTGGGCACCAGCGCCATGGTGTGCGGGGCTTCTTCGTGCACGTAGCTGTAATCCGCCGGATTCGGGACGGATTCCGGCTGACCGTAAGTCGAGTTCACCCCTCCGTGGAGAGAGGCATACAAGATGGTGAACGCGTCGTAGTCCCCGGCCCCGTCCGGGCCCACCGTGTCCGCTTCGGGTGCGCGCGGCGGCGGGCAGCTGTGCACCCCGCCCTGGCGCAGCAACTCGTCCACGCACCAGACCTCGGAGGCGATCGGATTTCCCGTGCTGAAACCGGTGTACGGATTGTTGAACTGCGCCGGGCCTCGCAATCGCTCCGCTCCGTCGAGCACGCTCACCTTGACGGTGCCGCTCCCGGATGTGGCGGTACGGGACCGGACCGTGCCCCGGAAGGCGGGCAGGTCGTGGCCGTTGATCCCGGCCGAGTGCACGACGGTTTGGCCGGGCCGGACCAGGTCGCCGGTAACACGAGGGGCCCACGGTGAGTAGAGCTGGGGCGCGGGCAACGCGTCCGTACCCGAGATCTCCAGTTCCAACTGGGCCGAGGCGCTGCCCGCGAAGGCCCGCATGGCCCCGGGGAGGTCGGTGTTGTAGGAGCGTTCGACGGACCAGGACTGGAGGCGGGACCCTCGGCTGGTCTCCTCGGACACCACCTCTCCGATGTTGAATCCGCCCAGACGGGTGGTATGTGTGGGGAACCGGTCGCCGGAGGCGAGGGCCTTCGGCAGTTCGGAGTCACCGGATTGCACCGTTCACCTCCACCAGTTCGAGCGAGACATTGCGGTAGGGGAGTCGCGCGGAGGGGACATCGGTGTAGGCGGTGACGGCCATCGGCGGGCAGCCGTCGCCGGGCAGGCCGGCCACGGCGGGCTCGCCGATCGTCAGGCAGGCTTCGTAGAAGCCCGCCTGGGCATCGGCCATTCCGGGAATGCCGACGGGCGTGACGAACGCGGCGCCGAACGGAGCGGTTCCGGTGGCGGTCATGCCCGCAACGGTGGTGCTGGACAGATATCCGCCGGCGCCGTCCTTCCAGTCGAGCCGGGCGACCGGTGCGCTGAACGAGGTCGCCCAGTGCGACGGCAGCAGCCAGGACACCACCATGTCCTTCGCCACCGGCCAGCCGGGCCAGGTGCCGTGCCGCCAGCCGATGGCACTCGTGGCTGTCTTGGCGGTGCCTATGGACCGTTCTTCCCACCGCTCGAAGGTCACTTCGCCGGAGGCCGCGAACCAGCCGCGTTCGACATCGGACGGACCGCAGCGGCCGTCGGACTGGAGGGAGCCGAGGAGGTTCCCGGCAGCGGGGTCGATGAGGGCGATCGGCCCCGGAGCGCTCTGGGAGGCGTCCCACGGGCCGTAGCTGGTGATCCGACGGGCCAGTCCGTCCAGGTGACGGGCGTCCTCCGGCTCCAGCCACTCCCAGGCCAGTTTCGTACGGCGCGGTGTGTAGCGGGTACGCGACAGCGTCACCGTGCCGTCGAGCGACCGGAACTCGGTCACCCCCAGGTCGGCTGTGCGGTCCCAACTCTTGGCGGCCTGTTTGATCTCCCGCAGGTTCCTGCCGGGGGTTCCGATCCAAAGGTTCCTGGTCATACGCTCACCTCCGTGCGAGCTGGCGCTGTCCGACCAGGACAGCGCGGGCGATGGTCTGGGAGTCCACCTGTACGTGGACGGGACGCTCGGCGAGCTTCTCCATGGCCTGAGCCATCCGGTGCAGGGCCGCACCGGATGGGGCGCCGCCCTGGCTGAGAATCCGGTTCAGCTTGCTGAGCGGGATGACGGCCTCGGGCTCGCCGGCCTCGGCGAGCAGCGCCAACTGGCCGCCGTTGCGCGGCTGGACGACGCCGCCTTCGGCGAGCGCCGGGACATTGGGCAGCCTCGGGATGTTGAGCCCGAAGTGCCTGCCGCCGTAGACGGGGACCCAGCCGGGGATGTCCACACTGATGCCGTTGATGCCGCCGATCGCCGCGTTCAACATGCCGATCAGGCCCCGTATCGGGGTGGTGTAGAGGTTGACGATCCCCTTGAGCAGCGGCATCAGGAAGTCCTTGGCGGACGAGGTGGCCGACTTGATGCCCTTCCAGGCGATTTCCATACCCTTCTTGAGGACGGCGGTGACCTTGTCCATATTCACGAACTGCGCGATGAGCGGCGCGAGCAGCGTCATGATCAGCCCGAACGGACTCGCGGCCATCGCCAGGTTGAGCCCCTTCTGCGCCAGGCTCGCCCCCTTGAGTCCCTTCCCGAGCCCGCCCATCGACTTGCCGGTCCCGTCAGCGTTCTTGCCGGCCTTCCCGACGGACTTCTCGACGGCGTCGGCCTGCGACTTCACGTCCTTCAGCGCCGTCTTTGATCCCCCCGCGGCAGCCTTCAACCGGTCCAGCGAAGCCTTGAGCCTGTCCGCCCCGCCCCTGGCCTTCCCGAGCGACCCATCGGTCTGCCCGACCATGCTCTTCATCTGCCCGAGCCCGGTCCCGCCCTGGGACGCGGCGGTCCGCAGTTTCCCGAGGGACGTGCTGACCTTGTCGGTCCCGGTCTTCATCTGCTTCAGCGCCGGGTCGGTCTGCCCGGCCGATGCCTTGATCTTTCCGAGCCCGGTCCCACTCTGCGTAGCCGCTGTACGAAGCTTGCCGAGGGAGGCGCTGGCCTTGTCGGTGCCGGTCCGCATCCGGTTCAGCGCCGGGTCGGTCTGCCCGGCCGATGTTTTGATCTTCCCGACAGCGCTGGCCGTTACGCCACTCGACTGCCCGAGGCGCGCCAAGGTGGAGGTTGTCTGGACGATCGCTCCACGAAATTTGCCCAGTCCGGCGGTCGCGCCATTGAAAGCCTGCTGCAAACCCATTTCGATATCACTCCAAAATCAAGTCCTGAAATTTAAAGCCAGTGCTTGATGGATTTGAGTTCCTTTTCAAAGGAAGACAGTGTGTTCATTGCGTTCGAATAGTCGTCTTTTAGGCGCTTTTCGGAACTGGCGGAAAGTTTGGCGAGGTCTTTGATTCGATCGCGCATGACCTTCGCGTTGCTGGTGTGTTTGGCGATTTCGGCTTCGGCTTTTTCGGCTGATTGGCTAATTTTTTTCAGCTTGGAAAGGTCTTTTTCTGCTTCCTCTTTTGCTGCCGCCAGGCGAGGCGTCAGCATTCTTACGGAGGAATCTCGTTTCAGATTCTCCGCCTTCTTCTTCTTTGATTCCAAATCACGCACAGCCTTATTGGAATCCTTCAGGGATTCCCTGGCCTCTGCGAGTTTAGTTATACGCGCTTCGGCTGCCTGGATCTTCCTGACTGCACGCCGTTCTTCCCGGGCAATCTTTTCTCCGAGGTGCTTTTTTTCGTCAGAGCTCTTCGTTGTGTAGAGCGACTTTCCTCTCCAGGAGATGCCCTTCTCGTCGACCTTGAGGAAGCTGTAGTCGACCTTTATGAAGTTCACGCCGGCGACGACTGCGGCGAGCCCGGATATCTCGGCCTTGAGGAACGTTATGTCGCCCTTGAGGCCCGTAATTGTGCTAGCCGCTAGAAAAGCCTTCTCTTTTACCCTCTCGTATTCCCCCCTCTCTATCCAGGTGACGGTCTCGATGGCTCCAGATTCTGGAGGGTAAGGTCCTCCGCTACTACCCGCCATAATTCCTCCTGCCAAGCATTGAATTGCTTAAGATCGGCTGATAGGATTAGTTGTCCGAAACTAAATGGGAGGCTAATCATCATGGGTCTTGCACCGACGGTTTGGCTCATTGTGGGCGTGCTATTATTTTCTCCGTTGCTCGCATTCGCGGCTCACCCATTTTTTCTCAGGATCATCCTGCGACGCAGGGGCGTTAGCGTGACGGGAGTGTGTACGGGGTATAGTCAAGTCGAAGGAACATTCTTCTGCTGGTACGAGTATCGCAATGAAGAATTCGACTTGAGCATATCCAGAAGGGGTAATCCAGTCAGCGATCCTGTGGTTTTCGATGGTGACGACGTCGAGGTAATTTACGATCGCTTTAAGCCGCACAGGGCGCTCATGAAGCACGAGATGAAAATTCCGTCATGGGCCTGGGGGATACTTTCCGTTGTGCTCGTCCAGCCCATGTTTGTGCTCCTTTTTGTTGTGGCGTTTAAAGGCTCCTAGATTGCTCCTACGATTTGACTCAATTCCTCATGAAAAGAATCCGGTGAGCTGTGCAGCGCTGGGTTTGGAAGGCGCCGATCCATGGGAGGATGGTGCCTCCTTCGGTCCTTCTTCCATTCCTGGCCGGAGGATAGGCACCGGGAATTCCAGCGCTTCGGACTCCTCGTCCCGGTTGACGGTGGCGAACATCCAGTTGGCCTCGGCGAGATGGTCGACGACGGCGGCCAGGAGGTGGTCGGTCACCGACCAGTCGGCGGAGTCGCCGTGGAGTTCGTGGAGGGTGGCGCTGTCGGGTGGGAGGTGCGCGACCAGCACCGAGAGCCGGCGGCTGGAGAGCCGGCCCCGGTGCCAGTCGAGCAGGTCCACGCCGTAATGGCGGAGCAGGTCCGCTTCGAGGGCCTCGGCGTGTTCGGTTACGAACTCGTCGAGGCTGAGCCTTCCCCCAGGCCGAGCCCGGTCTCCTTGCCGTAGGCCTCCAGAATGGCCCCGATGTCCTGCATGGTGATGTCGTGCTCGTTGAAGCGGCTGTACTGCTGATCGCCCAGCATGAGCCGGAGCAGCCCGTCGACGTCGTTGTCGTCGAGGTCGCGCAGCTTGCGGGCGGTGGTGCGGTTCAGCTCGGTCGGCAGCTCGAAGCTGTCCTCGTCGAGCTGGAAGGTCCAGGTGCGGCCGAGCGCTTCGAGGCGCTGGGCGCGGGCGGCGTTGACGTCGAATCCGGCCATGGGTGATGTGCTCCGTTCGGGATGCTGGGGCAGGGCGGCTGCCCGGGGCGTTCGCGCCCCGGGCAGCCGTAGAGCGGCTAGAGGTAGGAAGCGTCCTTCATCAGCCAGGTGGCCAGCGGCTTGACGTCGTCCACCGCGATCGCGGTGAAGGTGACGCCGAGCTTGATGGCACCGGAGCGGGTGAGGGTGATCTCCTCGGTATCGGTGACCTGGCCGCGCGGGATGATGAAGCGGTATGTGGCGAGCGTGCCGTCGGTGAATTCGATGCCCAGCGCCCGCTCGTCCGACTTGGGGCTGGTGGACAGGTTGAACTTGTACTGGCCCGCCGCGGCCCCGGCCTCGATCGGGTCGCCGCCCATGAAGAAGGGCAGCGTGTCCTTGTTCATCTGGAGCAGCTGGAACTTCACGGTCAGGTCGCGGTCGGAGTAGATGAACCGCGCCGGGCTCACCGACTGCCAGGTGTCGACCGGGTCGAGCTTGTCCTTCTTGTTGAACTTGATGCCGTCGGTGGTGGTGAAACCGAGGTCCTTCCACTTCACCGGATCCCACGCGACGAGAGTGTCGGCCGGGGCGGCCGTTCCGGCCGGGGCGACGAGGATCTTGCCGGTGCCTGCTACGCGGATTTCGCCGCCGTTGGTGCCTGCCATGAGAACTCCTGGGAATGGTGGGGCTTGGATGGGTACGACAAAGGCCCCGCCGAGGTCGGCAGGGCCCGTAGATGGGGTGAGCGTGAGGTGCGGCTCAGTTGGCGTGGATGAACAGCCGGACCGTGGAGAGGTAGCGGCTGCTCGCCGGATAGTTGTAGTCCGGCAGCCAGCGCGGCCCGTCGGCCTCGACGACATCGGTGACGATGGCGCCGCCGTACGAGGTGCCGCGCGCTTCGAAGAGCGCGGAGCGCGCCGCGAGGGCCACGCCATGGGCGGCGGTCTTGTCGGGCCCGTAGACCTCGAGGTCGACCAGTGGCTGGTCCAGGCGCAGGTCGTCGACCCAGGCGCCGCCCACGCGGGATACGAGGACGGCCTTCTGGGTGCCGTTGAAGCCGGCGGGCGGCCGGTTGTCGACGATCACTCCGGCCAGTTCGGCGCGGTTCTTGAGGTGGTCGACGACGAGTCGTTCGACGTCGGGAAAGCTGATGGCGGTCACATGGACGCTCCCGTCGGAAGAGGGAAGTGGACAGCGAAAAGCGGCAGGTCCGCCGCCTGGTCTCCCGGGCGTAGCTCTGCCGCTGCTGTAAGTGTGATGGAGGTTCTCAGATCCCGCAACTTGCTTGATGATGAGCGGAGTTGAGCCATGCAACGCCCAGTGCCCCCGATGCGCGCAGGCGCTTCGGGGGCACTGGGGAGGGTTGGACCGGGGACTATGTGGTCCGCCGGCGGGTGTGCCGCTCGGCGGCGAAGACGTCCTCCAGCCGGAAGAGCTGGGACCGTCCCTGCTTGCCCGCCGGGACCAGGTGCTTGAGCTGCACCCACTTGCGGATGGTCGACGGGGCTACGGCTACTTCCGTGGCGGCGAGGGTCGCGGTGATGAGCGGCGTAGACATCGTGAGCATCAGGACCGGGCTTCGATCGCTACGGTTGCGACCACTGGGGGCTCGGCCCAGCAGTGCCGGTATGCCGGATCGTCCGAGCACGGGCATTCGGGGTCACTGCACCGGCAGGCCGGATTGATGCAGAGCACCGCTTGGCGTTCGGGGAAAGCCCGCAGCGAAACGGAGTCGCACCAGGGGCACCGCCCGCCGACCCGGACGATCTGCTCGGAGTCGCCGAGTGCCCGTGCGCAGCGCCGGGCCATGCGGCGGGTCTCGTGTTCCATGTGGGTGGCGAGCCCGGTGAGCTCGGGCCGCGCATCGATGAGCTCGAGGAGTGCGGCGATCCGCCGCAGCCGCATCGGAACGGGGGCCGGGCGGTTCCGGACCAGGCCGAGCCGTTCCCGTACCGCTTCCTCAAGCTCGGCGACGCCGTCGGTGATATCGCGGATGGTGTCGGATATGAAGAGCCGTACCGGTGCGGAGCCACCGCCGATGGGTGTCGTCCCGTGGCGCTGCTCGTTCCACAGTGCGTCCTGACGTTCCTGCCGGTGGCGGGTGCCCTGCGCCTCGAGTGCGGGCCGGCCGAGGTCGGGACGGGCGGCGGGAGACCGCTTGCCGGGGGCCAAGTCGTGTATCAGCTCGGGAAACTGGTGGATCAGAGACTGGATCGACAAGGCGGTAGCAGTACTCATCGCGATTCCTCTGCCTTATATGCGCCATCGGCGCCATCTGCGTCATCCGGGCGGGATACGGCGACCTCGCGGCCGTTGCGCCACAGGCGTCCGCCGCTGACTCCGTCGAACCAGGTTTTGGCCGGGGCGACGACGGCCTCGCACTGTTTCCGTACCGGGCATTGATTGCAAGCGCGCAACGCCGATCCGGCCTCGGAGGGAAGCGTGGTGAATACGGAGCGTGGCGGGAGGTCGGCGCAAGCCGCCGACATCCTCCAGTCCGCCTCTGCGCGATTCGGCGCAAAATTGGTATCAAAGGTAGATTTATGGGCAATTATTCTCTGCTGCATCATGATGCACACCCCCCACAGGATGGAACGCGTGTTCGATCTTTGCGCCCCGAAAGAAGATTCTCATGTTGCGATCGCGCGCGCAAGCTGTCGATCTTGGCGTCCGCCCGAACTCCTCCGGCTGGGGCAGAAGTTACTGGTGGGGTGACTCCGTTGGATCTCCGCATCTGTGTGCGACCCCGCGCTGATAGCGTGCGCGCGCGAGCGGTAGCCTTCCGTGAGGACCGAGGGGAGCAGGAAGATGGGATTCAGTGCACAACTGAGCAGCGCGCATAGCCCGGAAGCCGAAGAAGGCGCCGGACTCGACACGTTCGCGGCCTGGATCGAGATCCTGATGCGCTCGCGCGGCTACGACATCGACAGCCCGCGCGGCGGCGGAAAATCCCGGCTGGCCGACGATGCCGGGGTGCACCGGGCTGCGGTCAGCCGGCTGCTCCAGCGCCAGAGCATGCCGGACCTTGACACGATGCGACGGCTCGCGCGGGTCCTTGATGTCCCGCTTCGGGACATGCTGATCCGGTCAGGGCGGCTTTCGGAACAGGACCTTCCGATCCCGTTCTACTACTCTGCTACGGGTGATCAGTCGTACGCGCCGTTGACTCCGGAGGAGGCGGCGCTACGGATGGGGATTCCACCGGACCTGCGCGAGATGTTCGTCAAGATCGTCAAACAGTTCCTGCCGGACAACCCTCCGGAGGAGGCCTGACAGCGCGGGGAGCCGCAGCGGAGCGGGGAGCGGGGGAGCAGGCATGGCGGAGCTGGGCGACGCCTCGGTGTTGGCCGAACTCCTGCTCGCGCTCAGTGAGAAGGTGCGTGAGGCCGGGGTGGACGACGTGCACATCTTCACCACTCAAGAGCTGGAGGACCGCGACCTCGGCTGGCTCCGCACCGGCTGGGACGAGCGCAGTCGGACTGACGGCCGGCCCTCGGGCATCCGCGTCCCCCTCCGTCCGGTGCCCGATGCCCCGGCCGCGTCTGACACTTCGGACAGCTCCGAAGGGGCCACTCGGTCCCACCCGCTGCCCATTGTCGGCGCCGAGGGAACGGGCGTCCTGCGCGACCTCATGCCGCATCGGCTCCGCGGACGCCGTGTCCCCGGGGCCCGGGGTGACTGACCCGACCCGGCCGCGGAACCCGAGCCGGGCGCCTTTCAGGCGTTGGCCACGTTGCCCTGGTCGTCTGGCCGTCTGGCGCCCCAAACAGGATGGCTGACCTGACCGTGTGTATGGGCCCGGTACTCTCCAGGGCCGGCCGGCCGGGCTCTCGCGCGGTGTGGCTGGGCGGGAAAACCGGGCGACACATCAGGACCCGGCTGTTAGCTTCATACACCATGGAACCGCTCGTCGAACAGCAGATCCGTGCCTCCTTCGTGAACTGCTCCAAGGGAGAAGCACGCCGCCTCAACCTGCCCCGGAAGCTGGACGAACTGCCCTGGGCCGACCTCGACTTCCTGGGCTGGCGCGACCCCGGAGCCCCTGACCGCGGCTATCTGGTGGCGCCCTCGCGGGGACAGCTCACCGGCATCACCCTGCGCATCGCCCCGGGCGCGCGCCGCAACCTGCTGCGCAGCAGCCTCTGCTCGATCTGCATCACCGGCCACGCCAGCGGCGGCGTCGATCTCCTCGTCGCCCCGAAGGCCGGCCCGGCGGGCCGGCAGGGCAACACGATCGGCACGTATATGTGCGCGGATCTCGGGTGCTCGCTCTATGTCCGGGGCAAGAAGAAGACGGCGCTCGCCCAACGGTTGGAGGAGTCCCTCACCCTGGAGGAGCAGATCGCCCGGACGGTGCGGAACCTCGACGCGTTCCTGGCCAAGGTCATCGTCGGCGCCGAGGCCGACGCCGCGCTTTAGGGATCATTGATGGTGGGGGTTCTCGGCGCTCACGCCGAGGGCGGCGCTGACCGAGCAGCGGTTCAGCCGGTCCTTGTGGCTCCATGTGGGGTTGCGGGACTCGTCCTCGACGAAGACTCCGCCGCCGATGTCCACGAGGGGCGTGCCGTCCTCACCTGGTGGTGAGGTGGTCGAGGTTCCCGGCCTTGGCGTCGTGCATGAGGGCGCGGAGCGCGTTGGGGCTGGTGGTGAGGATGGCGTCGGGGGTGTCGCTTTCGCGGAGTCGGATGGTGCCGTCGGGGGCGGCGGCGAGGTAGAGGCAGTTCGCCTGGTCCTCGCTGTAGGAAGTTTTCTGCCAGGTGAGGTCCGACATGGTCAATGCTCCTGCAGGGTGGAGAGGATGTGCTGGATGAGTCCCAGCGAATCACGGGAGTCGTGGGCGGAATGGGCGACAGCTGTATCCAGTGTTGGCAAGGCTGCGGCCCGGAGTCGGTCGAATCGGGTCCGGTAGTTGGCCACCGACGCGGTGTCGTGAAGGAAGAGCGAGCTGGCGGGCGTCTCCACGAGCGTCGTCTCCAGCGTCGAGCCGTGCGACTCGGCGTAGAGGAACGGCGTGCTGAACGCTGACAGGCCTTCGGCCGTGAACGGCAGGATCTGGATGCTGATGTGCGGCAGTTCGGCCATGTGCATGAGATGCAGGCTTCGTCCGCTCCGTACTGCGGGCGCTCGGGCATGTGCAGCTCGTCGCGCCCGCTGTGCTGTGCACCTCGGAGTTGGTCACCAACGTGCATCTCCACACCAAGGGCGAGGCGATGATCAGGATCGTCTTCCGGCCGGTGCATGTCCGGGTCAGCGTCTTCGACGAGAGCCCGGCGTTTCCGGTGCGGCGCACGACGGTCGAAGTAGGGGACTGCTACGGGCGGGGCCTGGGCCTGGTGGCTGAGACGGCGCATCGGTGGGGTGTGGCGGGGGAGCGGGGCGGCCGGCATGCGAAAGGGGTGTGGTTCGAGCTGATGACGGCGCGGTGACGGACCCGCCCTGCTCACTCTTTGGGGTGAGGGACTGCCTCTCCGGAGATCTGCCGGGGCTTTCCGGTGGCACGGTGGCGAGGCCGCTTGTGCCGTGTGTGCACTCACGGCCACACTTGAGGAGGAGGTGCTGCCGCCATGACCGCTCTCGCTCACGAGTCGCCCGAGACCGTGCCCGGACCTGATCTCGATGAGGTCCTGTGGCAGGCGTGGAAAGCCATGGAACTCCCCGAGGGCTTTCACGCCGAGATCATCGAGGGGTTCATCGAGGTGTCTCCTACCGGCCGTCACGCTCACGGCCAGATCGCCAACCGTTTGCGGGACGCGCTCGTACTGTTCCTCCTCGACAGCGGTTACGCGGCCTACCAGGACATGAACGTCCTGCATGGGCTGAAGCCGTGGATCCCGGACTTGTTCATCGCGCCGCAGGACACGTCGGAGATCGTCGTCGAGGACGGTCTCGGTGTTGCCGCCTCCGGCGTGCAGCTGATCGTTGAGGTCGTTTCGCCGGGCCATGAGGACAAGAAGCGCGACCGGGTCCGCAAGCGCCGTGCGTACGCCCGGGCCGGGGTTCCGGTCTATGTGCTGGTCGACGACTATGACGCGCACGGCACCGTCACCGTGCTGACCTCTCCCTCCCCCGGGGAAGCGTCCTACGCCGCAGAGACCCGGGTCCCGTACGGCACCCATGTGACGATCCCCGAAGGCCCGGCGAAGGGGTTCGTGATCACGGAGGCGGTCACGGGACCGCTGCGCGCGTAGCCGGGGCGACCCCGGGGGCGGGGGGACCGGGCGTCAGGCGAAGTCCGACGTGTCCAGGTCGAAGGCGAACGGCTCGGGCAGCGTGACGGGTTTGCCGAAGACGACGGAGTGCGTCTCGGTGTAGTCCTCGCCGGACGGCTCGCTGAGCAGGGTGACCGTGCCCTGCTCGCGGTCCACGAGGAGGTAGAGCGGGATGCCGCCGAGGGCGTAGCAGTGGCGTTTGGCGATGCGGTCGCCTTGCGGCTTGCTGCTGGTGACTTCCACCACCATGGCCACGCCGTCGCAAGGCATCCACGGCGGAGCGCCGCGGAAGAGGCGCAGTTCGCGTGGTGCGAAGGTGATGCCGGGAATCGCGCGGTTCTTCGGGCAGAGGCCGCCCCGGGGGAGGAGCAGCCCTGTGTTCCCGGACTGCTGTATGGCGACTGTCGACCGTCCGTACACCTGCATGACGATGAGGTCGATGGCGTCCTGGTGGTCGCCGTCAGGCGTTGGTGACACAACGATTTCCCCATTGATGAGCTCGGCCCGGAAGCCTTCGGGGGTCTCCAGGGCCAGAAAGCTCTCCAGGAGGAGGTCTTCCTGCGTGGGCAGCGGCTCGTATGCCATAGCTGTCATGCTGCACCCCCCATGTGGTGAATGGCCAGTGTTACGGGCCGTGCGGCGGGGGCTGTGGGGTTTCCGGGCGCTTCACCCGCAAGGGGTGCGGGGGCCGCAGAGGTGACGGCTTCCCCGGCCCGGAGGGTGGGGGCTGAACTGGGCCGGGCTGTCGGGCCCGAGGGTTTCGCTCATGGCGTGGCCTGCTTGCCCTGCGCCGCCTCCCGAGCCTGCCGGCTTGATCGACACGGGCACGGACACGGACACGGACACGGACACGGACACGGACACGGACACGGACGCGGACTTCGTCAGCCCCGCCCCAGCGCCCTCGTAACCGTGATCTCGATGCACACCCGGTCCGGGTTGAACGCCGGAGTGCGCCCGTAGCGCTCGGCGTAGCGGCTCACCGCGTCGGCGACGGTCTCCGGGTCGGTGCGCAGCACCGCGCGGCCCTCCAGCGTCGCCCAGCGTCCGCGGTCGACCTGGCAGACCGCGACCGGGGCGCCCTCCGGGCCGGCGGCGCGGACGTGGGCGGCCTTGTGGCTGGCCTTGTTGGTGATCACGCGCGCTATGCCGGACTCCGGGTCCCAGGTCACGCCGACCGGCACCACGTGCGGGGTGCCGTCCGGGCGCAGTGTGGTCAAGGTGCAGAGGTGGTACTCGCGCCAGAAGCTGAGGTACGTGGGGTCCGGGTCGCGCGGGTTGATCGTCATGGAAAGTGAGACTAACGGGCGGGGAGGCCGGGTCCCAGCGGTCTGGTTTCACATAGTTGAGTGGACTGGACTCAACTTGTTGTAGGTTAGTTGAATCAAGGTGGGGCGAGCGGCCCAACCGGCCCCAGGCCAGGGCGGCGCGCCAGTCGATGAGGCGGCCCCGAGCCGGCCCGCGGGACGAGTCCCCAGGCCGAGCCGCAGGGCGAGCCCGCAGGACAACGGCAAGAAGGACAACGGCAAGAAGGACAAGAGGGAGGAACGCACACACGTGGATGCCGAGCTGACGAACAAGAGCCGGGACGCGATCAACGCGGCCAGTACCCGGGCCGTGTCCGACGGGCACCCCGATCTGACCCCCGCGCACTTGCTGCTGGCGCTGCTGGAGGGCCAGGACAACGAGAACATCCAGGACCTGCTCGCCGAGGTCGAGGCCGACCAGGCGGACATCCGGTCGGCGGCCGAGCGGCTGCTCGCCGCGCTGCCGAGCGTGCAGGGCTCCACTGTCGCGCCGCCGCAGCCGGACCGGGAGCTGCTCGGGGCCATCGGGGACGCCACTCAGCGCGCCAAGGAGCTCGGCGACCAGTACGTTTCCACTGAGCATCTGCTCATCGGCATCGCTGCCAAGGGCGGTCGCGCCGGCGCGCTGCTCGACCAGCACGGCGCGAGCGCCAAGAGGCTGCTCGCCGCATTCGAGACCAGCCGCGGAGGACAACGGGTGACCACCCCCGACCCCGAGGGCACCTACAAAGCCCTTGAGAAGTACGGCACGGATTTCACCGAGGCCGCCCGCGAGGGCAAGCTCGACCCGGTCATCGGCCGGGACCAGGAGATCCGCCGGGTCGTCCAGGTGCTGTCCCGCCGTACCAAGAACAACCCGGTGCTCATCGGCGAGCCCGGCGTCGGCAAGACCGCCGTCGTCGAGGGGCTCGCGCAGCGGATCGTGAAGGGCGACGTGCCCGAGTCGCTGAAGAACAAGCGGCTGGTCTCGCTGGACCTGGGCGCGATGGTCGCGGGCGCGAAGTACCGCGGTGAGTTCGAGGAGCGGCTCAAGACCGTCCTCGCCGAGATCAAGTCCAGCGACGGCCGGGTCATCACCTTCATCGACGAGCTGCACACGGTCGTCGGCGCGGGCGCCGGCGGCGACTCCGCGATGGACGCGGGCAACATGCTCAAGCCGATGCTGGCCCGCGGCGAGCTGCGGATGGTCGGCGCGACGACGCTCGACGAGTACCGCGAGCGGATCGAGAAGGACCCGGCGCTGGAGCGCCGCTTCCAGCAGGTGCTGGTCGCCGAGCCCAGCGTCGAGGACTCCATCGCGATCCTGCGCGGGCTCAAGGGCCGCTACGAGGCGCACCACAAGGTGCAGATCGCGGACGCCGCGCTGGTCGCCGCCGCCGCCCTGTCCGACCGCTACATCACCTCCCGCTTCCTGCCCGACAAGGCCATCGACCTCGTCGACGAGGCGGCCTCCCGGCTCCGGATGGAGATCGACTCCTCGCCCGTCGAGATCGATGAACTCCAGCGCTCCGTCGACCGGTTGAAGATGGAGGAGCTGGCGCTCAAGAACGAGACCGACCCGGCGAGCAGGCAGCGGCTGGAGAAGCTGCGCAAGGACCTCGCCGACCGCGAGGAGGAGCTGCGCGGCCTCACCGCCCGCTGGGAGAAGGAGAAGGAGGGCCTCAACCGGGTCGGCGGGCTGAAGGAGAAGCTCGACGAGCTGCGCGGCCAGGCCGAACGCGCCCAGCGCGACGGCGACTTCGACGCCGCCTCCAAGCTGCTCTACGGCGAGATCCCGGCCGTCGAGCGCGAGCTGGAGGCCGCCGCCGAGGCCGAGCAGGAGGCCAAGGTGTCCAAGAAGGACACCATGGTCAAGGACGAGGTCGGCCCGGACGACATCGCCGACGTCGTCGGCGCGTGGACCGGCATCCCGGCCGGCCGGCTGCTGGAGGGCGAGACCCAGAAGCTGCTGCGCATGGAGGACGAGCTGGGCACCCGGCTGATCGGCCAGAGCGAGGCCGTACGGGCCGTGTCCGACGCGGTCCGCCGCACCAGGGCCGGCATCGCCGACCCGGACCGCCCGACCGGCTCGTTCCTCTTCCTCGGCCCGACCGGCGTCGGCAAGACCGAGCTGGCCAAGGCGCTCGCGGACTTCCTGTTCGACGACGAGCGGGCCATGGTCCGCATCGACATGAGTGAGTACAGCGAGAAGCACAGCGTCGCGCGGCTGGTCGGCGCGCCGCCCGGCTACGTCGGCTACGAGGAGGGCGGCCAGCTCACCGAGGCGGTCCGCCGCCGCCCGTACAGCGTGATCCTGCTCGACGAGGTGGAGAAGGCCCACCACGAGGTCTTCGACATCCTGCTCCAGGTGCTGGACGACGGCCGGCTCACCGACGGCCAGGGCCGGACGGTGGACTTCCGCAACACCATCCTGATCCTGACCTCCAACCTCGGCTCCGGCTACCTCATCGACCCGCTGCTCAAGGAAGAGGAGAAGCGGACCCGGGTCATGCAGACCGTCCGGGCCTCCTTCCGGCCCGAGTTCCTCAACCGGCTGGACGACCTGGTCATCTTCCACGCGCTCGGCGACGAGCAGATGCGGCGCATCGCCGGCCTCCAGATCGAACACCTGGCCCGCCGCCTCGCCGACCGCCGGCTGACCCTCGACATCACCGACGAGGCCCTGGACTGGCTCGCCCGCCTCGGCCACGACCCGCGGACCGGCACCGGCCCGGACGTCTCGTACGGCGCCCGGCCGCTGCGCCGCCTGGTCCAGACGGCGATCGGCGACCAGCTCGCCCGCGAGATCCTGGCGGGCGACGTCCTGGACGGCGACACGGTCCGGGTCGAGGTCGCGCCGGACGGGGCGGGGCTGTCGGTGGGGCCGCTGGGCGGGCCGGATCGCGAGCGCGATACGGCGTGATCACGGGCCCGGAGAGCTGACCCGATCTTGTTCGCGCCCCGTCCGGGCTTGCCAGGACGGGGCGGGGATGGGAGAGGATGGCGGGAACCGTACGAAGGGAACTCCACGGTGACTATCGACCCGTCCTCGATTCCGAATTTCGGGGGCCAGCCCGAACCCCAGGCGGCCGGTCAGGCGGGGCCTCTCATCCCCGACCAGGACCTGGTCAAGCAGCTCCTTGAGCAGATGGAGCTGAAGTACGTCGTTGACGACGAGGGAGACCTCGCCGCCCCGTGGGAGCAGTTCCGCACGTACTTCATGTTCCGCGGCGACGAGGAACAGGAGATCTTCTCGGTTCGGACCTTCTACGACCGGTCGCACCAGATCGAGGAGAAGCCGAAGCTGCTGGAGGCGATCGACGACTGGAACCGTCGGACGCTGTGGCCGAAGGTCTACACGCACACGAACGACGACGGCACGGTCCGCCTCATCGGCGAAGCGCAGATGCTGATCGGCACCGGCGTGGCCCTGGAGCACTTCGTGTCCAGCACGGTCAGCTGGGTACGGGCCTCGATCGAGTTCGACAAGTGGCTCATCGAGCAGCTCGGCCTTGAGGCCGAAGTCGACGCCGACGCCGACGGGAAGCCGGACGACGACTCGTCCAACGGCTGACCGACGCGCGGCTGACTCGTAGGCGGCCGACCCGCACCCGGCGGGCGCACCACGTACGGACAGCTCGGCCCCGGATCGTGGCTTCGGCCGCGGACCGGGGCCGCGTTGCGTTCGGGGGCGGGGGTGGCTGTCTGCCGTCGCGCGGCCCGTAGGCCCCGTAGGCCGAGCTTGCCCTGTGCGCTTATCGTGAGGCCCGAATCGCCCGGCAGGGACCGCTGAGCAGGGGTCGCCCGGGGCGTACGGACGGACGCGGAAAGCGGGATCGCATGAATACGAGGGGGACGGCCGACGCGCGCGGCGCGGTGGGCTCGGCGAGCTGGGGGCCGGCGGCGCGGGTGCATGGCATGGGCACGTCGATCTTCACCGAGATGACCGAGCTGGCCCGCAGCACCGGGGCGGTGAACCTCGGCCAGGGCGTGCCGGAGCTGGAGAGTCCGGCCGCGCTGCTCAAGGACGTCGCGGACGCGGTGCTCGCCGGCAACAACCAGTACCCGCCCGCCGTCGGCTTCCCGGCGCTGCGTGAGGCGGTCGCGGCGCATCAGCTCCGGCGCTATGGGCTCGACTACCGGCCGCAGGGCGAGGTCCTGATCACCACCGGCGCGACCGAGGCCCTCGCGGCGGCGCTGCTGGCGCTCTGCGATCCCGGCGACGAGATCATCGCCTTCGACCCCTGCTATGACGCGTACGCGGCGGACGCCCGGCTGGCCGGCGCCCGGCTCGTCGGCGTGCCGCTGGTCCTGGACGGCGACGGCTTCGCCCTCGACGCCGACGCGTTGCGGGCCGCGGTGTCCCCGCGCAGCCGGGTGCTGCTGCTGAACACCCCGCACAACCCCACCGGCAAGGTCTTCACCGCCGGGGAACTCGCGCTGATCGCCGAGGTGTGCGTCGAGCACGCGCTGACCGTGGTGACCGACGAGGTCTACGAGCACCTGGCCTACGACGGAGCGCGCCACCTGCCGATCGCCGCGCTGCCCGGCATGCGGGAGCGCACAGTGGTCATCTCCTCGGCGGGCAAGACCTTCAACGTGACCGGCTGGAAGGTCGGTTGGGTCTGCGGGCCGGCCCCGCTGGTCGCGGCGGTCGGCGCCGCGAAGCAGTTCCTGACGTACGCCTCGGGGACCCCGTACCAGGAGGCGCTGGCCCGGATGCTCGGCTCGGTCGAGGAGTGGGCCGGCGAACTGCGGACCACCTTGAGCAGCCACCGCGACCTGCTGACCGACGGCCTGACCCGGGCCGGGCTGCGCCCCTTCCGTGCGGAGGCGGGGTACTTCGTGCAGGCCGACGTGCGGCCGTGGGGGTACGAGGACGGTGTGCGGTTCTGCCGCGAACTGCCCGAGCGTGCGGGCGTCGTCGCCATCCCGACCTCGGCCTTCTACGTGAGCGCGGACGCTCCGGCCTGGCTGGTCCGGTTCTCGTTCTGCAAGCGCGAGGAGTCGATCCGTACGGCGGTGGAGCAGTTGATCAGCGCGGAGTGACGGGAGGGGCGGGGCGGTTCTGGGGGCGGGGAGGGGCGGTTCGCGGCTACTCAGCCGCCTCCGCGACCAGCGCCGTCGCGATGCGGCGGAAGCCCAGCCCCGCGTAGATCCGGGCGACGTCGTCGTCCCCGGCCGACAGGAAGAGCGTCCGTACGCCCCGCGAGCGCGCGTCGGCCACGAGCGCGGCGGTGACCGCGAGCCCGTCTCCGTCGCCGCCGACCGGCGCTCCGACCGGGTCTACGTGGCGAACCGGGGCACCGGGACCACCACGGTCGTCGACGGCCGCAGGGGCGCCGTCCTCGCCGACCTGCCGACCGGGGTCAACTCGCAGCACGTCACGCTCGCGCGCGGCACCGCCTTCGTCCTCGACAAGTCGGCCGCGGGCGCCGAACTCGCCGACTCCGTACACCGGATCCGCACCGGACGCTGATCCTGGCCAGTCCGGCCAGTCCGGCTGTCCGTCCGTCCGCTCGACCGGCCCGGCGCTGTTGCGTGTGCGACATGTGCGTCCGAACCTCTGGACTTGCTCAACTCTGCTTTCGGCGGCGATCTGCCGGGGCATCAGCTCCTCACGCACGTGAACGCAGCCTCGCTGCGGGGGACGAACGGAGAGTGGGGACCTATGGGTTTCGCGATAGTGATCGGTGTTGCGGCGATCGTCCTGCTGGTCGGGTACGCCGTGTCCAAGGCGTCGGGCAGCGGCAGTGGCGGCGGCAGTCACAGTAGTAGTGGCGGCAGTAGTAGCTGGTGGGCCGGCGACAGCGGCCAGGGTGGCGGCTCGTCCTGTGGCGGCGGGTCGTCGTCGTCCTGCGGCGGCAGTTCCTCCTCCTGTGGCGGAGGCGGCGGAGGCGGCGGAGGCGGCGGGGGCTGTGGTGGCGGTGGAGGCGGTGGTGGCGGTGGCGGCGGCAGCTGACGGACGCCGGGCCCGGCTGTACGGCCGGTATTAGGCCATCTGCCGGGCCCTCCGGACCCCTCCGGGTCTCTTGCGGGCCCGGTCCGCCGCCGCACTGATCGGCGCCGGCGGACCGGCTCATCGCCTCGCTGGCGCGACGGTGCGCGGGTCGGCTGACACGGGGCAGCTGACCCGCACACTTGCTGCTGTCCCATGCTTGACCGCATATGTGCTCGACGGCTCGCCCTCCGTCGGGTGCTTTTGTGTTGAACAACTGAACTGTGGGGCCCTCGGGGGGATGGAAACCCGGCGAAGATGGGTAAAAACGCTGTGGGTGCCGCGCGTTTCATGATTCCCTCTCTTTCGTAACAGCAGCCCTCGGGTCCTCTGCGGCCATGAGACGGCGAACGAGAACCCCCCTGGTCCTCCCCCTGGTCCTTCCCCGGGGCCTGGCCGGCCCACCCTTCACTGCGTGCTTGCGGAGCCGACCCATGCTCACCACCCTGACAACGGCCTATACCGACACCCGCGCCGCCGACCTAGCCTGGTGCCTGGACAAGGAGCCACTTCCGGCCCTCGCCGTCCGTGATCTTCAACTCGGTGACGCCAGAGTCCAGTTGCGTCTGTTGGGCGCATCCCATCAAGTGATCCTCGAAGAAGAGAACGGCCGTTGCTCCGAAACGGTCGCCTGCATGCCGGGCAGCAGCACCCCGCTCCCGCTGGGGGTGTCCACGCGCATCGGCGAGTGGGAGTACGAGTTCGCCGCGCACGTCGAGACGCTCTCGCGCGGCTCGTTCGCCGGGCGCGCGCAAGAACTGCTCGCGCTGGTGGCCGAACACCCGCACGGTCTCGCCGGCCGATTCCCCGGCAGCCCGCACGCCTTCACCGCGCTGCTCGCGCAGTGGTACGACGGCCAGGTCCGATGGCGTACCTGGCACGCGTATCCACAAGAGGGCCGACTCGTCTCGACCCGCACCCGGTTGGGCGTGCGGGCGACGGTTCCCTTGTAGCGCCTGGCGGCCGACGGGTGCCTGGCATGGCCCAAGTCGGCTATGGCTGCGGCATATTGCACCCTTGTGGGTGACAAGGGTGATGATGAGAGTGACGTAGCGTTCCCTCATGATCGACCCGACCGAGCCCTCCGACTCCCGCGCTGCGCCCCAGTCGGCGGTGCCGTCGGACCGGTCGGAGCACGCGGGCCGGGCCCGCTGTGCGAGCCACCCGGACCGGCAGGGGCGGTCGCACCCGCCGGTGCGGAATCCGGCTCCGGCGCAAACCCCGGCTCCGGCGCAAACCCCGACTCCGCCGCAACCCCGGAACCAGCCCGCGGCTCGACCGCAGCCCGCGGCCCAACCTCAACCCCCGGCTCAACCCCCGGCTCGGCCCCAGCCCCAGCCCGAACCGCGGCCCCAACCTCCCCCCTCGACACCGACACCGACACCGGCACCGGCACCGACACCGACACCGGCACCGGCACCGACACCGGCACCGGCACCGGCACCGGCACCGGCACCGGCACCGGCACCGGCACCGGCACCGGCACCGGCACCGGCACCGGCACCGGCACCGGCACCGGCACCGGCACCGGCACCGCCCCAGCCCCAAGCGGAGTCCCGGACCCCGGCCGAGCCCGTCCAGTGGTCCGACGCCTCCGACGCCTCCGAGGCGCACGTCCCCGCGCGGCTGCCGGTTCCGGCCGGGCTCGGCAGGCTGCTGCTGCTCTCCGTCGTCTTCATCTGCGCCGCGTGCGGGCTCGTGTACGAACTCGAACTGGTCGCCCTGGCGTCCTATCTGGCGGGCGACTCGGTGACCCAGGCGTCCGTCGTGCTGTCCGTCATGGTCTTCGCGATGGGCATCGGCTCGCTGCTCGCCAAGCGGCTGCGCTGCCGTGCCTCCGTCGGCTTCGGCGCGATCGAGGCCGGGCTCGCGCTCGTCGGCGGCACCTCGGCGATGGCGCTGCACGCCTCGTTCGCCTGGTTCGGGCAGTCGCGCTCCGCGCTCGTCGCTTTCTCGCTGGCGATCGGCGTGCTCATCGGCGCCGAGGTGCCGCTGCTGATGACCCTCATCCAGCGCATCCGCCGGCAGGACGCGGGCGGCGCCGTCGCCGACCTCTTCGCCGCCGACTACGTGGGCGCGCTGGTCGGCGGCCTGGCCTTCCCGTTTCTGCTGCTGCCGCTGCTGGGGCAGCTGACCGGGGCGCTGGTGACGGGCGCGGTCAACGCGGTGGTGGGCGGCGCGCTGGTGCTCTGGCTGTTCCGCCGGGATCTGAGCACCCGGGCCTGGTGGTGGCTGCTCGCCGCCAACATCGGCGTCCTCGCGCTGCTCGCCACCGCGCTGGCCTTCACCGGCTCCTTTGAGCGGGCGGCGCGCGACGCGGTCTACGGCGGACACGCCAGGGTCGCCCTGCACACCGACGTCCAAGAGGTCGTCATGACGGGCGGCGGGGCGGACGGCGCGCCGCTCTCGCTGTTCCTCGACGGGCGGCTGCGGGTCTACGGGCGCGACGAGTTCCGCTACTACGAAGGGCTCGTCCACCCCGCGATGGCCGGCGGACACCGGCGGGTGCTGATCCTGGGCGGCGGCGACGGGCTCGCGCTGCGCGAGGTGCTGCGCTATCCGGACGTCGAGTCGGTCACCGTCGTCGAGCTGGACCCCGGGGTCGTCCGGCTGGCCCGCACCGACCCCGGGCTGACCGGGCTCAACCGGCACTCCTACCGCGACCGCCGGGTGCGGACGGTGACGGCGGACGCGTTCGGCTGGCTGCGCCGGCACCCCGGGGGCCACCCGTACGACGTGGTGATCTCCGACCTCCCCGACGCGGGCATCACCCCCAGCACCAAGCTCTACTCGCAGGAGTTCTACGGGCTGGTGCGGCGGGTGCTCGCCCCGGACGGCCGCCTCGCGGTGCACGCCGGCCCCCCTCGGCAGCGCCCGCGGCCGTTCTGGACGGTGGACGCGACCATCCGGGCCGTGGGGCTGCGCACCGTCCCGTACCAGGTGGGCGGCCGGCTCTCCGGTTTTCCCGGCGGGCCGGACCGGGCGATCGGGGAGGGGTCGGGCGGAAAGGGGACGGACGGCGGAAGCGGGAAAGCCACCGCCGGACCGGCCGGTCGGTGGGACGGCGTCGGGCGCGAAGGCGGTAGCGTCGGCACGCCGGGGGTGCGAGGCCAAAACGACTGGGGCTTTCTGCTGGCGGGCCGCGCCCGGCCCGTGCTGCGGCTGGCCTCCGACGCCCCGCCCCTGCGTTCCCTCACGACAGCCGAGCTGCGCGCGGGGGAGCGGGCCGCGCTGCGGACGCGGATTCGCGGGCTGCCGGTCTCGACCTTGATGCACCCCAGGTATCTGGACTGATATCCGGACCGACCTCCGGGCTGATATCCGAAGCGGCATCCGGACCGGCATCCGGACTCACATCCGCGGTGAGGCGATACCTCGGCCGAGGCTCCGGCCGGTCGGCTTCCCTCCCCGCCAGGCTCCCCCCTTCGTCCTCGTTCCCCATCCGTCACCACGATCAGAGAAAGCCCCCGGTCCACCATGGAAACCTTCACCTGCCCGGCCACCCTGTCCGACGGCGTACTCGTCCTCTCGCCGCGCGGCGAGATCGACATCGCGGCGCTGCCCGCCCTCGACGCCGCCCGCACCGAGATCGACGCCCGTGCCACGGCGGTGTGCCTGGACCTGAGCGGGGTGCCGTTCATGGACACCGCGGCGCTGCACTTCCTGGGGCCGGTGCAGGATCACTGCGCCAGCCTCGGAGTGCCGCTGCGGGTGTCCGGGCTGCGATCCCAGCACCTCCGGCTCTTCCGGCTGACCGGTTTCCGGCTGCTCGCGGCATGCAGCACGGCGGAGAGCAGACGGATGGGCTCCATCAGCGGACGGCGGGCCCCCGCTTCAAGGAAGTGCGGCCGATCTCGTGCAGAGACGGGTGCCGATCAGGTGCGGCTGGGTAGGCTCGGCTGCTATGGAGCATGAGGTGTTCGTTCCGTTTCCCGTCGAGACCGTGCGGCAGGCGCTCGCCGAGCCGGACCGCGTCGCCCGTTGCGTCCCCGGGCTCCAACAGGACGCGGACGACGCGTCGGGGCCGGTCGCGGGCCGGCTGAGACTCCGTATCGGCGGCTCGACCATCACGTACCGCGGCTCGCTCCGCGTCAGTGAGCAGGACGGCGGCGACTTCGCGGTCGAGGGCCAGGGCGTGGAGGCACGCGGCGGCGGGTCCGTGAAGATCGCGCTCACGCTGCGGCCGGCCGCCACTGACGCCGGCACGGTCGTGGGGTGCAGCGGCACCGAGATCAGCGAGGGGCGGCTCGCCGAGGCGGACGCCGAGGTCGCCGCGTCCACCGGGCGACGCCTGCTGGACCGGTTCGCCGCGGCGCTCACGGCCGACCTGCGGGAGAGTCCGACCGGCACACCGGCTGCCGACAGCGTGGCAGTGGTCGAGATCATCGAGCCGGGGCCGGGGGAGGACGAGCCGGTCGAGTCGTCCGCGCCGGACACCGGCCGCAGCGATGACGACGAGCCGGTGATCCCCGGCATCCCCGCCCCGGATACGGCCTCCGTGTTCGAGACGGAGATCCCGCCGCCGTCCCTCGACCCGCTCGCCGACGACCCGCTCGCCGACGAGGGGCTCTCCGGCGACGAGCGCCCCGCCGACGAGGGGCTCTCCGGCGACGAGCGCCTCGCCGACGAGGGCTCCGGCGATGAGCGCCCTGCCGACGGACTCGCCGAGGAGGGCCTCACGGACGACGGCCTCACCGACGACCTCGTGGACGAGCCGCCGGCCGAGGCCGCGCACGCGCGCCGCACGATGATCGGCCGCAGCGCCGAAGAGGTCGACCACGCGCCGCCGCGAGGCCGCTACGCCCCGGTGCCCGCCCCCGCCACGACCTCCACCACCGCGACCCTGCGCTGGGCGGCTCCGGCCGCGGCGGCCGTACTGGCGTCGGCGGTCGTGGTCGGCCGCGTGCTGCGGCGCAGGCGCTGACGGGAAGCGGGCGCTGACGGGACGCGGGGGCCGAAGCGCCGGGCTGGGCTCGCCCCGGCCCGTACCGCCGGCGGACGCCGTGCGGCATCGCCCCGTACCGCCGTAGGGTCGGTGTCGTGAGCACTCATGAGACGACGGAAGCGGCGGCCTCCGGGGCCGGAGCGGGAACCGGCGAGCGGGCCGGGACGGGGAGCGGAGCGGCGGCCGGCGTACGGCTGGCGGTCGGCGACGCCGAGGTGAGCGTCCATCCGGAGAACGGCTGCCGGATCGGCAGCCTCCGGGTCGGCGGCGTCGAACTGCTGCGGCAGGGCGCGAAGTACGGCGCGTTCCCGATGGTGCCGTGGTGCGGCCGGACCCAGAACGGGCAGTTCCGCAACGGCGGCCGGATCCATCAGCTGCCGGTGAACTCGCCGCCGCACGCGATCCACGGCACCGGCCGCGACGCGGCCTGGAAGACCGTTCGCGCCGACGCGGTCTCTGCGGCCTTCACCTACGACCTCGCCGAGCCCTGGCCGTATCCGGGCCGGGTGACGCAGCTCGTCGAACTGACTCGGGACACGCTCACGCTCACCATGGGCGTGGAGGCGACCGCCGACTCGTTCCCGGCCCAGGCGGGCTGGCACCCCTGGTTCCTGCGCAACCTCGGGACCGGCGGCGCGGACGTCGAAGTCGACTTCGTGCCCGGCTGGCAGGAGGAGCGCGGCGCGGACCACCTGCCGACCGGACGGCGCATCGACCCGCTGCCGAGCCCGTGGGACGACGCCTTCGGGATGCCCGACGGGGTGGACGTGACGCTGACCTGGCCGGAGCAACTGGAGCTGAACGTCGCCAGCCGCGCCGAGTGGGTCGTCGTCTACGACGAGCAGGCGGAGGCGGTGTGCGTCGAGCCGCAGTCCGGCCCGCCCAACGGCCTCAACAGCGCGCCGCGCCTGGTCACCCCGATCGACCCGCTGGAGATCGCGACGACGTGGAGCTGGCGTCGCTTCTAGTCGCCGCGAGCGGCAATGTCTGCCCCGTAAAGAGCGTGCGCGCTGGACGACGCGACGGGGCGCAGCTTGCGGGGAGGGGCACCGGCTTGTGCGGTGACCGCACGGACGGCGCCCACCCGAAGGTCGCGTCACCAGGGGCGCCCCCGGACGGAGTCCGCCTCGCGTCGCTTTCCGCGCGCGAGGGCGGATAACCTCCTTCGTATGAGTGACGCGCGTGACGCCCTGCTGCGGCAGATCAAGGACAAGGCCGTGGTCCACGGCAAGGTGACTCTTTCCTCCGGGCTGGAGGCCGACTACTACATCGACCTGCGCCGGATCACCCTCGACGGCGAGGCCGCGCCGCTGGTCGGCCAGGTCATGCTGGACGCGACCGCCGACCTCGACTACGACGCGGTCGGCGGGCTGACGCTCGGCGCCGACCCGGTCGCGACCTCGATGCTGCACGCCGCCGCCGCGCGCGGGCAGCGGATGGACGCCTACGTCGTACGCAAGACGGGCAAGGCGCACGGCATGCAGCGCCGCATCGAGGGCACGGACGTGAAGGGCCGCCGGGTGCTGGTGGTCGAGGACGTCTCCACCACCGGCGGCTCGCCGCTGACCGCGGTCGAGGCGGTGCGTGAGGCGGGCGGCGAGGTCGTCGGCGTCGCGGTGATCGTCGAGCGCGGCGCGGCTCCGAAGATCGCGGAGGCCGGGCTGCCCTACATCCAGGCGTACTCGCTGGCCGATCTCGACCTGGTCTGAGCCGATCCGGGCCTGGTCCGATCCGATGCGGGCCCGGCCCGATCCCGGCCCGGGCCCGATCCGGCTTGAGTTGGACGTTTCTTCGAGGGGCGGCATGTTTCACGTGAAACATGCCGCCCCTCAAGCATGCCCGTTCGTGCGACCGCGAGTGCGCTGTGTGGAGCAATCGGCCGAGTCTGGGAAGATGGGCGCGACGATGACGTCGCCCCCAGGTCAGGGTCCGAACACCCGCACATCACAAGGAGCGGACAGATGCCGATCGCAACCCCCGAGGTCTACAACGAGATGCTCGACCGGGCCAAGGCAGGAAAGTTCGCCTACCCGGCCATCAACGTGACCTCGACCCAGACTCTGCACGCCGCCCTCCGCGGTTTCGCCGAGGCCGAGAGCGACGGCATCATCCAGATCTCCACCGGTGGTGCGGAGTTCCTGGGTGGCCAGTACAGCAAGGACATGGTGACGGGCGCGGTCGCGCTCGCCGAGTTCGCGCACATCGTCGCCGAGAAGTACCCGTCGACGATCGCGCTGCACACCGACCACTGCCCGAAGGACAAGCTCGACGGCTACGTCCGCCCGCTGATCGCGATCTCGCAGAAGCGCGTGCAGGCCGGCATGGGCCCGCTGTTCCAGTCGCACATGTGGGACGGCTCGGCGGAGAACCTGGACGACAACCTGCGCATCGCGCAGGAACTGCTCGCCGAGGCCGTCGCGGCGAAGATCATTCTTGAGGTCGAGATCACCCCGACCGGCGGTGAGGAGGACGGCGTCTCGCACGAGATCAACGACTCCCTCTACACCACCGTCTCGGACGTCGAGCGGACCGCCGAGGCGCTGGGCCTGGGCGAGAAGGGCCGCTACCTGCTGGCCGCCTCCTTCGGCAATGTGCACGGCGTCTACAAGCCGGGCAACGTCGTGCTCCGCCCCGACCTGCTGCGCGACCTCCAGGACGGCATCGCGGCCAAGTACGGCAAGAAGGAGCCGTTCGACTTCGTCTTCCACGGCGGCTCGGGCTCCACCAAGGAGGAGATCGCCACCGCGCTGGAGAACGGCGTCGTGAAGATGAACCTCGACACCGACACGCAGTACGCCTTCACCCGCCCGGTCGCGGACCACATCCTGCGCAACTACGAGGGTGTGCTGAAGGTCGACGGCGAGGTCGGCAACAAGAAGCAGTACGACCCCCGCACCTGGGGCAAGCTCGCGGAGGCCGGCATGGCCGCCCGCGTCACCCGGGCGTGCGGCGACCTGCGCTCCACCGGCACCAAGATCAAGTAACACCGCGCGTACGTCGGGCCGACGCCCGGCGTACGCGCGCAGGAAGGGCCCAACATCCCGGCCGGGGTATTGGGCCCTTCGGCGTGCCGGGTGCAGGATCGCCCGTATGACCGACTCCGCGCCCGGCAGCGTCCGGCTCTCCGAAGCCCGTGGCCGCTGGATCGTGCTGACGACCGTGCTCGGCTCGGGCATGGCGATGCTGGACAGCACCGTCGTCAACGTCGCGCTGCCCCGGATCGGCGCGGATCTGGACGCGGACCTGGCGGTGCTCCAGTGGACCGTCAACGCGTACATGCTCACGCTGGCCGGGCTGATCCTGCTCGGCGGATCGCTCGGGGACCGCTTCGGGCGGCGGCGGGTCTTCGTGATCGGCGTGGTCTGGTTCGCGCTGGCCTCGCTGCTGTGCGGGCTCGCGCCGAACGCCGGCGTGCTGATCGCCGCCCGCGCGCTCCAGGGCATCGGCGGCGCGCTGCTCACCCCCGGCTCGCTCGCGCTGATCCAGGCCACGTTCCGCCCGGACGAGCGGGCGCGGGCGGTCGGCGCCTGGTCCGGGTTCGGCGGGGTGGCCGCCGCGATCGGGCCGTTCGTGGGCGGCTGGCTGGTGGACGGTCCCGGCTGGCGCTGGGTGTTCCTGATCAACCTGCCGGTGGCGGCCGTCTGCGTGCCGGTCGCCCTGCGGCACGTACCGGAGACCCGCGACCCGCGGGCGCACGGCCGGTTCGACGCGCTGGGGGCGGTGCTGGCCGCGCTCGCGCTGGGGTCGCTGACGTACGCGCTGATCTCGGCGTCCGGGAAGGGCGCGTCGGCGGGCGTGATCGGCCCGGCGGTCGGCGGGGTGCTGCTGGGCGCGGCGTTCGTGTACGTGGAGCGGCGGCGGCCCGACCCGATGCTGCCGCCGTCCATCTTCGCGTCCCGGCAGTTCACGGCCGTCAACCTGGTGACGCTGTGCGTGTACGCGGCCTTCGGCGGCTTCTTCTTCCTGACGGTGCTGCAACTCCAGGTCGTGCTCGGCTACACCGCGCTCCAGGCCGGCACCGCGCTGCTGCCGACGACCGTGCTGATGCTGCTGCTGTCCGCCCGTTCCGGTGAGCTGGGGCAGCGGATCGGGCCGCGCGTCCCACTGACCGTGGGGCCGCTGCTGTGCGCTGCGGGCATGCTGCTGATGATGCGGACCGGGCCGGGGTCGGTGTACTGGCGGGACGTGCTGCCCGCGCTCGTGGTGATGGGCATGGGCATGGTGTCCCTGGTCGCGCCGCTGACCTCGACGGTGCTGGCCTCGGTGGACGTCGGCCGGGCGGGGCTGGCCAGCGGGGTCAACAACGCGGTCGCGCGGGCGGGCGGCCTGGTGGCGGTGGCCGCGCTGCCGCTGCTGGCCGGGATGGGCCCGGAGGCGTACCGCTCGGCGTCGGAGTTCGGCGAGACGTTCCGGCGGGCGATGCCGATGTGCGCGGGGGTGCTGCTGGCGGCGGCGGTGATCGCCTGGTTCACGGTGCGCTCGGACGTGCTGGCCGGCACACGGGACGAGAGTCGCGGCGAGATCCGCGAGGAGTGCCGTCCGTCGTCCCGGATGCACTGCGCGGTCTCCGCGCCGCCGCTCGATCCCGGAGAGATCAGCCGGAAAGGTGATCCTTTGCCCGGCCGGCGTCCTGGGATTTAGAGGTCGTCGGGCAGCAACCGGAAACCGCCGTGCCCGGTGAGCGGGCGGATCGTGCGGAAGTGCCGGCGGTCGAGGGTGAAGACGGCGTCGGTCCGGAACTCTGCGGCCAGGGCCGCGTTCATCGCGTCGGTGAGGCCGATCTCCAGGTCCTGGTGCCGCGCCATCAGTGCACGGGCGCTGGCCAGGTGCGGGGAGACCTCCGGCACTTCGTACCGCCGCAGAGCGACCTTCTCCATGATGTGGTCGAGCACGGTCAGCGCGGCCTCCGCGCTGACACGGCTGGTGACCAGACAGTCCAGCTCGGCCAGCACCATCGGCGAGATCACCAGATGCCCGATCGCGGCTCTGGCCTTGCGGCAGGCGGTGTGCTCCGCGTCGTTGCGGTTGAAGACGGCCAGCAGCGCCGACGTGTCGGCGATCGCCACGGGGACGGTCACTCGCCGAACCCTCCGGCCAGGAACTCCTCGGTGCGCGCGGACAGGTCCGCCGGGCCGTCGAGCAGCGGCAGGTCGTCCTCGTCCCCCATGGCGTCGGTGGGGAACGCGGGCACCGGCTCGGCTTGGCCTACCGGCACCAAGGTCGCGATGTGACGCCCGTTCTTCGTGACGGCTATGGGTCGTCCCTGCTCCGCGGCCGCGAGAATTTTCGCGGACTGCTGGTTGAACTCGCGAGCGGTGGCAGTCTCCATGGCACCCAATGTACTACGGATGTCCTACATGGCCGGGCGGGTGGTTCCGGCATCCCCGTACCCCGGAGGTCCCCGAGTGGCCGTGGGCCAGGCAGACTGGAACCCATGGCCATTCACCAAGACCTTCTCGGGGGACCGCCCCCGACCCACCTGCCCGACGACCCGGAGCCGCGCGAGCTGCTCGCCGCCGGCACTCCGCCGGCCGAGGTCGCCGCGAAATATCCGACCTCCTCGCTCGCGTGGGCGCAGCTTGCCGACGACGCCTTCGAGAACGGCGGCGTCATCGAGTCGTACGCCTACGCCCGCACCGGGTACCACCGCGGCCTCGACTCGCTGCGCCGCGCCGGCTGGAAGGGCCACGGCCCGGTGCCGTTCGAGCACGAGCCGAACCGCGGCTTCCTGCGCGCGCTGCACGCGCTCGCCCGCGCCGCGCAGTCCATCGGCGAGGAAGAGGAGTACGAGCGCTGCGCGTCCTTCCTGCGCGACAGTTCGCCGACGGCGGCCGACACACTGGGCTGACCCGGCCCGGCGGGCCCGGCCCCATGGGTCCGTCCCGCTGATCCGGCCGCCTCGGCAGGTGCCGGGCTGATCGAACCGGCCCGGCCGGCCTCCGGCTGACAGAACGCCCGCGCGGCGATAGCGCGGGCGTTCCGTCGTTCGCGCCCCGGCGTACGCCCCCCGTGCCCCCGCGCCGGGTGGAGCTCCGGGGCGCACGCCGGAGCGCCCTACTCTTGCCGTACGAGCGCACTCCGCAGATGATCTCCGGAAAGCCCAGTGACCCTGGGCGAGCCGTCGAGGAGCCAATGCCAATGATGTCGCAAGAGTCCGAAGCCGCTTCCGGTCCGGAGACCCCGAACCTCGACTTCGCGGGTACCACCCCGTACGAGGATTACGTTCAGGCGTCCGTCCTCACCCACCTTCAGCAGCCGCTCTCCGACGACCCCGGCGAGATGGTCTTCCTGGTCACCACCCAGGTCATGGAGCTGTGGTTCACCGTCATCGTCCACGAGTGGCACACCGCCGCCGAGGCGCTGCGCAAGGACGACCTGCCGACCGCGATGGCCGCGCTGAAGCGCTCCACGTACGAGCTGGAGTCGCTCAACGCCTCCTGGAAGCCGCTCGCGCACCTCACGCCGGGGCAGTTCAACGCGTACCGCTCCGCGCTCGGCGAGGGCTCCGGTTTCCAGTCCGCGATGTACCGCAGGCTCGAATTCCTGCTCGGCGAGAAGTCCGCGTCGATGCTCGTCCCGCACCGGGGCGCGCCGCGCGAGCTTGCCGAGCTGGAGAAGGCGCTCACCGAGCCGAGCCTGTACGACGAGGTGGTGCGCCTCCTCGCGCGGCGCGGTTACGAGATCCCCGCCGAGGTGCTGGAGCGCGACCCGAGTCAGCGCTACGAGTCACACCCCGCCGTCGAGGCGGCCTGGCAGCGGATCTACGCCGTCCCGGCCGACCCGCAGGGCCAGGAGACCGAGCTGACGCGGCTGGGCGAAGCCCTTACCGAGGTCGCCGAGCTGGTCTGGCGCTGGCGCAACGACCACCTCGTCGCGACCCGTCGGGCCATGGGCTCCAAGGTCGGCACGGGCGGCTCGGCGGGCGTCGCCTGGCTGGAGAAGCGCGCGCAGAAAAACGTTTTCCCCGAGCTGTGGACGGCGCGCAGCCATGTCTGACGTCTCTGCCGGCCACGCCTCGACGGCTGCCGCGGCTGCCCCGTCGGCCGCTGCCGCGGGGCTTGCGGTCGAAGCGGCCAAGCTCGACGCGGGCGACGAACTCGCTTCGATCCGCGACCGCTTCGAGCTGGACGAAACGATTTACCTCGACGGCAACTCGCTCGGCGCGCTGCCCAGCGGCGTCGCCGACCGGCTCGCCGACGTCGTCCGGCGCGAGTGGGGTCAGCTGCGCATCCGCTCCTGGGACGAGAGCGGCTGGTGGACCGCGCCGGAACGGATCGGCGACCGCGTCGCGCCGCTGATCGGAGCTGCCGCCGGGCAGGTCGTGGTCGGCGACTCGACGAGTGTCAACGTCTTCAAGGCGGTCGTGGCGGCGGTACGGATCGCGCAGGCGGACGGGGTCGCCGGCGCCGCTGAGCCCGTCCGCCCGGTCGCGGGTACGGACCAGGTGGCCGGCCTCGCCCGTCTCGCCCGCCCCGCCCGTACGGACCAGGCGGCCAGCCCCGCCCGCCCCGCCCGTACGGTCATCCTCGTGGACGAGGCGACCTTCCCGACAGACGGCTACATCGCCGAGTCCGCCGCCCGCCTGACGGGTTGCCGGATCGAGCCCGTACCGGCCGGCGGGATGGCCGCGCTGCTGGCCTCCCCGGCGGGCGCGGAGGTCGCCGTCGCGCTCGTCAACCATGTCGACTACCGCACCGGCCGCCTGCACGACCTGCCCGGCACGACCGCCGCCGCGCACGCGGCCGGGGCCCGGATCGTCTGGGACCTCTGCCACAGCGCGGGCGCGCTGCCCGTCGGACTCGACGCGCACGGCGTCGACTTCGCGATCGGCTGCACGTACAAGTACCTCAACGGCGGCCCCGGCTCGCCCGCCTACCTGTACGTGGCGCGCGAGCTGCAACCCCGCTTCGACTCCCCGCTCCCCGGCTGGAATTCGCACGCCGACCCCTTCGGCATGGACCCCGCCTACACCCCGGCGGACGGCTCCGCCCGGGGCCGGGTCGGCACGCCGGACATCCTGTCGATGCTCGCGCTCGACGCGGCCCTCGACGCGTGGGACGGCGTGTCCATCGAGGCCGTACGCGCCAAGAGCCTGGCTCTGACGGACTTCTTCCTGCGGGCCGTCGCCGAACTCGTACCCCCCGGCTACGTCGAGCCACTCACCCCGGCCGGTCACGCGCAGCGCGGCAGCCAGGTCTCGCTGCGGTGCGGTGGCGAGGGCGCGGCGGCGGGGGACGTCATGGCGGAGCTGATCCGGCGCGGCGGCGTCGGCGACTTCCGCCGGCCGGACGTGCTCCGTTTCGGCTTCACCCCGCTCTATACGAGCTTCACCGACGCCCAGCGCGCGGCACGCGTGCTGGCGGATGTACTTCTGGACGCGAGGTAGTTCCATGCCCGAGGAACAGCGGGAACGCGAGCGGCCGGCGGCCGGGAGGTCGGCCGGCGCGGCAGCCCGGAGCCGGGCTCAGGCACCGGGCCAGGGTCCGGGTCCGGGTTCGGCTCCGGGGCCGGCTGCGGCCGTAGCCCCGGCCGCAGCCTCGATCTCATCATCATCGGCGGCGATACCCGCCTCGGCCGCCGTGACGGCGAGCTCCGAGGCCGAGGAGGCGGCTGTGTTCGCGCACCCGCCCGTCGCCCCGGACGCGACCGCCGCGTACGGCGAGCACCCCGACCAGGTGATCGACTTCTACCGGCCGCGCGCCGGAACCGGGATCGGCGGCGGCGGGCCGGTGCCGCTCGTCGTGCTGCTGCACGGCGGCGCGTGGCGCGCCCCGTACGACCGTGAGCACATCTCGCCGCTCGCCGCGCACCTGGCGGGGCACGGCTTCGCCGTCGCCTCCGTCGAGTACCGGCGCGGGGCCGACCCCTCGACCCCTACGCCCAGCGGCGGCCCGCCCCTCGCGGGCCGCTACCCCGAGACGCTGGACGACGTCGCCGCCGCGGTGGACGCCGTACCCGCGCTGGCCCTCCAGGCGCTCGGGCCGGGTGTCGTGGACCCGCGCCGGGTGGTGCTCAGCGGCCATTCCGCCGGCGGCCACCTCGCGCTCTGGGCCGCGGCGCGCCAGGAACTGCCCGAGGACCTCCCCTGGCACCTGGCCGTCCCGACGCCACTGCGAGGCGTCGTCGCGCTCGCCCCGCTCGCGGACTTCGAATCCGCCGTCCGGCTGGGCGTCTGCGGCGGGGCCGTGCAGCAGTTCCTCGGCGGCCCCGAGACCGGGCCCGCCCGCCTCCGCCACGTCGACCCGCGGGCGCTGCTCCCCTCGGGAACCGCGACGGCGATCGTGCACGGCCGGGCGGACATCGCCGTCCCGCTGGAGATCTCGGAGCGCTTCGCCGACGGGGCGGCGGTGCACGGCGAGGTGGTGCAGCTGACCGTCCTGGAGGGCGTCGGACACTTCGCGCTGATCGACCCCGGCGCGGACGCGTGCGCGATCGTGGTCGAGGAGATCGCGCAGCTGGCTTGGTAGGCGGGGCGGGGTGGCCGGGCTTGGTGGAGGGGCTTGGTGGCCGGGCCGCGTCGGCGGGCCGGGTCGGCGGGCCGGGTTACGGGGCATGGCTGCCCGCAGCCCGCAGTGGTGCCGAGCACCCACCGGCATCCGCCGCCACCCACAATCCGCAGGTCATGGCCCCTGGACCCGCTCCGTAGTCCTTGAGTAGGACCAGCGGATATCCGCACCACTGGTGACGCTGTCGACCCCCGCGCTGCTTACCGTTGACCCATGACCGACACCAGCCCCATCAGCGACCCGCGGACCGAGCTCCGTATGGTCCGCAGCGCGATCCTGGGCCTGAAGCAGGACCTCTTCACCGACGTCTTCGCCTTTCGGCCGCTGCCGCAGAGGCGGACCGACGGCCCGGTGCTGCGCCGTCTCTCGGAGCCCGCCCGGGGGTTCGCGGAGTGGCTTCCGCACGCGGCCATCGTGTTCTTCGCCCTCATGCTGCTGATGGTCGAGGTGACGAAGTCGAACTTCGGGGGCGTCGGGAGCCTCCTGAAGCTGATCCTCGGGATCGTCGTGGCGGTCCCGGTCATCGTCACGCTGTTCCGGCCGGTCGGGGCCTGGTGGCTGTCGCTCGCCGCGACAGCCTTCATGGCGATCGTCCCGAACTTCGCCGGCAGTTACGGCGGCCTCGACCTCTGGCCATGGTCCGCCGCCGGTTTCGTCTCGCACCTCACCGTGATGTTCCTGGTGGCGCTCCGCTCCCGGCCGCGCGTCGCCGCCGAGATGTGGCTGATCACCCTCGCCTTCGGCGTCTGCGTACAGACGCTCAGCGGCTCGTACGACTCGAACGTGGCGCCCATGGCGATGTTCAGCGCCTGGGCGCTGCTCGCCGTCGTCGCCTCCAGGGGCTGGCTCTACGCACGCCAGCAGGTCGTCGAGAAGGAGGTCGTCACGGCTGAGGAGCGCTCCCGCCGCACGCTCCTCGAAGAGCGCGCGACCATCGCCCGCGAGCTGCACGATGTCGTGGCGCACCACATGTCCGTCATCGCCATCCAGGCCGAAGCCGCCCCGTACCGGGTGGACAACCCGCCCCCGGAGCTGACCCGGAGCTTCGCGACCATCCGGGAGAACGCGGTCGCCGCCCTCACCGAGCTGCGCCGGGTGCTCGGCGTCGTACGGTCCGAGAACCCGGACGGCTTCGCCGACGACGGCCCCGAAGCCCCTCAGCCCACCCTCGCGACCCTGGACACGCTGCTCGTCAACGTCAGGGCGGCCGGGCTGAGCGTCGACTCGGTGACGACCGGCGCGGTCCGGCCGCTGCCGCAGGGCGTCGAGCTGTCGGCGTACCGGATCGTGCAGGAGGCGCTGAGCAACGCGCTGCGGCACGCGCCGGGCTCCGAGGCGCGGGTCGAGATCTCGTACGTACTCGGCGGCCTCGGGCTGCGCATCGTCAACGGCGCGCCCACCGGCGAGGTCCAGCCGTCGCCCGGCGCCGGGCACGGGGTGCTCGGCATGCGGGAGCGGGTGGCGATGCTGGCCGGTGAGATGACGGCGGAGTCGACGCGGGACGGCGGCTTCGAGGTCGCCGTGTTCATCCCGGTCGTCCCCGCCCCGGCCGCCTCGCCCGACGACGCGGTGCAGGACGCTCCGCGCGAAGCGCCGCGAGAGGCGCCGCGCGCTTGGCTGTCGAAGGACGACTCGAACGGGGCCGGCGCATGACCACGACGCCATCCTCCGCGACCCCTACGACGACACCCTCCATCCGCGTCCTGATCGTCGACGACCAGATCATGGTCCGCGAGGGCTTCTCCGTCCTGCTCGGCGCTCAGCACGACATCGAGGTCGTCGGCGAAGCCGTGGACGGCCGCGAGGCCATCGCCCAGGTCGCCGCGCTGCGCCCCGACGTCGTCCTGATGGACATCCGGATGCCCGAGGTCAACGGCCTGGAGGCGACCCGCGAGATCGTGGCCGCCGACGCCGCCGCGAAGGTCCTCGTGCTGACCACCTTCGACCTGGACGAGTACGTCTACCAAGCGCTGCGCGCCGGGGCCAGCGGCTTCCTCCTCAAGGACGCGTCGGCCCGTCAACTCGCCGACGCGGTACGGATCGTGGCCGCCGGCGACGCGTTGCTCGCGCCGACCGTCACCAAGCGGCTGATCGCCGAATTCTCCCGGCTGGGGGAGCCGCGCCCGCCCGCGCAGGACCGCATCAGGGATCTCACCGAGCGCGAGACGGAAGTCCTCGTCCTGGTCGCCCAGGGCCGTTCGAACCTGGAGATCGCCGGGCATCTGGTCGTCGCCGAATCGACGGTGAAGACCCATGTCAGCCGGGTCCTGGTCAAGCTGGGGCTGCGGGACCGCACGCAGGCGGCCGTCTTCGCGTACGAGGCCCGGTTGGTCACGCCGGGCGGGTGAGGGCGGGCGGGTGACGCCGGGTGAGGGACGGCGGGCGGCTGAGGCCGGGCGGTTGAGGCCCGGCGGCTGGGACCGGGCTGCTGAGGCCCGGGTGGCTGAGGCCCGGGTGGCTGGGCGGAGTTCGGGGGACCAGGGGGAGTCCAGCGGGAGTTCACGGGGAGGCGGCGGCGGGTCGTCCTGCCGTCGTCCCGCCGTCGCCCCGTCGCCATCCCGCCGCCCGCCTCCCGACGGGGCAGCGGCGGCGCGCGCCGCAGCAGATACCGTGGGGCCATGGGCAGCTATGGCGCGGACGCGGGCGGGCAGGGGTACGCACTGCTCATCGCGGCGGCCCCGGTCGGCAGGCACCGGCTGATGGACGCCGTCGCCGCACTGCCCGCGCTCGCGGCCGTCCCGCCGGGCGTACTGACCGGGAACACCGAGACGGGCGCCGGCGCGAGCGTCGTGCAACTCGTCGACCCCACCGACCCGAACGCGGTGCTGACCCACCTGCGGACCGCCGCCGCCACCCCGGGACCGCTCGTCGTCCACCTGGCCGGACAGCTCACCGTGGACCCCAGGCAACTCCGCCCGCACCTCGCCCTCGCCCGGACGACGCCCGCCACGACGCGCTACACCGCACTGCCCTGGCACTGGCTGGCCGCCGAGCTGCGCGAGCGCGCGCCCGGCAGCACCGTGGTGCTGGCGGACCTGGTGGCCGACCCGGCCGTATGGAAGCGGGTCGGTGAACTGCGGCTCGAAACGGAGCTGCTGGAAGCGGGCGTGGCGGTGTACGGGGTGCTGTCGCCGCCGCCGGTCAGACGCCGTATAGCGGCTCCCGAGTACAGCCGTGCCCTCGCCCGCTCGCTGCGCGGCGCGTCCGCGCGGCCCCCGCTGGAGCGGCTGCACCAGGAGGCGGTGGCCGAGGCGGGATTGGCCGACACGGACGCCCTGCTGCTGGCGGCGGAGCCTTCGCCGGCTGGGGGTAGGGGACCGGGGTGGGGCGATCACTGCGACGCGGCCGGCGACGCGCCGGGAGGCGCTGACGGCTACGACAGCAGTAGCCGCAGCCGCAGGACTGAGCACGCGGACGGGCATACGGCCGAGCGCCGGTACGGGTACTCCGATCAGGCCGATCACGCTGATCAGGGTGAGCGTCCGCCCCGGAGCCCGGCTTCGGCTGAGGTTCCGGCCCTGGCCCCCGGCTACGTCCGGGCGTCAGCCCCGACCGCCCCCCTCCCGGTCCCGCTCCCGGTCCCGCTCCCCCTCCCGGCCCCCCTCCCGGTCCTGCTCCCGATCCCTGCGCCGGCCCCGGTACCGGCCGACGAAGTGCGCCCTCCGGCACGGGATGCCGAGCCCGCGCAGCCGCCTGTACGTACGCCCGAACCGGCCTCCTCCCTCGCCGGCGGCAGCCCCTCATCCGTACCTGCTCCCGCCCCCGCCCCGACGTCCGGTGCCGCCGTAGGCGCGGCACTCGCCGCAGTCCGAGCCGCGCCCCCGGCCCCGTCCCGAGCCGCATCCCCGCCTCCGCCGCCCGCCCCCGTACAGGCAGTTCGCCCGCTGCCGCCCGTCCCCCTGCACGCGCCCGACGTGGCGTCCCCGGCGGCCGGGCAGAGCGCGCGCGGGCAGCGCGTCCCGCGTGCCGCGCCGGAGAATCCGCTGACGGCGATCCTGGCCACGGCACGGGCCGGGCGGCGCAACGAGGCGGCCGACATGGTCTCGGCCTGGGAGCAGCAGGCGCTGCGCCGGCACGGGGCGAACTCGCTGGAAGTGGCGCTGTGGATCGAGGTGCGGGCCGAACTCGCCCGGCTGGCGGGGGAGACGGCCCGGTCGGCGGAGCTGTGGGCGGCCGTGGCCGCCATACGGCTCAGTTGCGGGCAGGCGCCGGGCGATCCGGATGTCGAGGGGGCCGTGGACCGCGCGCACCATCAGTGGCAGCAGGTGACCGACCCGGTCCGGGCCAGGGAACTGGCCCCGGATCTCATCGCGTTGCGCCGTCGCGTCCCGGGCCGCAAACAGGGCGCGCTGGAGGCCGCGCAGCGCCGCCTCCAGGCGCTGCGCACGGCGGGCGCGGCGGGTACGGCAGCGGGTACGACCGGCGCGGTCTGAACCGGCAGCGCGGCTGCCGGCCGGTTCCTCCTGCACCTACGTGGCTTACGACCGCCGCGCTGCGCCGCGCCGTCCGCGATCGCGCCGAAGATCGCGCCCGCGACCGCGAAGCCGATGGTCCAGCCCAGCAGGGTGCCGCGCTGGAGCCGCCAGGCGAGTCCGTACGGGCCGCTGAGGGCGGCGGAGGCGGTCGCGGGCCCCGGGCGGTCCGGCAGGAAGCCGGCGGCGATGTCGCGGCGGCCCGCCAGGGTGTACGCGGCGGCGGTGGCGAGGGCGGTGAGGGCGAGCGGCAGCAGCAGGACCCACCAGCGCTCGTCAGCGAAGGCGCGGGTGTTCTCGGCCCAGCCGACCGGCGAGAGCCAGCCGACCGGCGAGCGCCAGACCAGCGGCGAGCTGGGGCCGTGGGACGCGTCCCGCGCCGCGTCGCCCGCCGCGCGCAGCACGAACGCGAGGCCGAGCACGGCGGCGGCGAGGCCGGCGCCGACTCCCCGGCCGGCCGCCGGCTGTCCGAGACCCTCGCCTTCTTCGAGTTCCTGGACAAGGAACTCGAAGGCGTGATGGAGCGCTGGCGGGTGCACCGGGAGCAGGTCTTTCCGGACTGACGGGCAGGGCTCCCCGGGCGCCCGGCCCCCGGAGGCCGCCCCGTCAGCCCTCAGGCCGGCAGTCAGCCCTCAGCCCTTGGGCAGCGTGAGCCGCCAGGCTCCCGGCTGGACCGTCCAGGTACGGGCGCGGACCGGGCCGCCCACTATCGCGTCCGCCCGGTAGTGGAAGTCAGGCCCCGAGACGGTGAGGGACCGGGCCCGCGCGGTCATCGTCTGCGCGATGCCCGCACGGTCGCCGTCCGGACGCCACCGGATCGAGACGTGGACCAGCCCGCCGCCGCTGCCGTCAGCACCGCTCGCGTCATCGCTCCCGCCGCTGCCGTCGCCGTACCCGTCGCTCCCGCCGCGCATCGCCGGGGCCAGCCCCGAGGTGGAGACCGCGATGTCCTCCACCGCCCGGTCGAGGTCGATCAGCAGCACGCCGTCCGCCTCGATCCGCAGCCGCTGCGACGACGGGCCGTGGCCGTTGCGCTCGGGCCCCGCGGGGGCGGGCAGCCCGGCCGGCCCGCCCGGCCGCTCCTCGCCGCCGCCGTCGTCCGCGGCGCGCCGTACGCCCGGCAGTGAGCCGAGCACCGGCACCGGGCCAGACAGGGTCCGCACGAGCGTCCGGTAGGTCCGTACGGACGGGGCCCACCAGGGCTGGTGCGCGGTCCGGTCCGCCGACGACGGGGGCAGCGCGGGGATGCGCAGCCCGCCGAGGACCACTCCGCCGCTGTCGTCCACCAGCAGGTCGAGCTGCTTGTCGACGCCGTCGAGTACGGCGCGCGCGGCGGCCACCGCGCCGGTGGGCACGCCGAGCGCGCGCGCCAGCGCGACCGTCGGCGTCGCGCCGATCGGGATCAGCGCCAGCGTCGCGTCGGTCAGCGCCCGGTCCCGGTGCAGCAGCGCCACGGCGCGCAGCAGGGCGCGGTCGTCGCCGATGACCACCGGACGGCGATTACCCCGGCGGGCGAGAGCCCGCGCGGCCTCCTCGGGACCGTCCGGCAGACAAATTTTCGCGGACGCGCCGGCGCACAGCACATCCTTCGCGATCCGCACGGATTCGCCGTCCGTACGCCGGGCGACCGGGTCGATGACAACGAGCAGGGGGCGCCCCTGATCGGAGTCCGGCGGAGGTTGCCCATGATGCTGAGCCGACACCTCGGTCCTTCCTCAGGTAATCTCTCGGTGCAAGAGCCCCTGTCGCTATTGCGCCAGGGGCTTCGTCTATCCGGGGCACCGGTTCGACGCGCTTATTGGCGATGCGTACCGCTAAACGCTGTGCGCGCGCCGCTTCGCACGTTGGACATGCCCCCTCCGGAAGGGGTGTACGCCTGTGCCCGCACTTGTGCTGCTCGGTGCTCAGTGGGGTGACGAGGGTAAGGGAAAGGCCACCGATCTGCTCGGTGGCTCCGTGGACTATGTCGTCCGTTACCAGGGCGGCAACAACGCCGGCCACACGGTTGTCGTAGGTGACCAGAAGTACGCGCTGCATCTGCTCCCTTCCGGCATCCTCTCGCCGGGGTGTACCCCGGTCATCGGCAACGGTGTCGTGGTCGACCCGGCGGTCCTGCTCTCCGAGCTGAGCGGACTGAACGAGCGCGGCGTCGACACGTCCAAGCTCCTGCTCAGCGGTAACGCGCATCTGATCACGCCGTACCACACCACGGTCGACAAGGTGACGGAACGCTTCCTCGGCAAGCGGAAGATCGGCACCACGGGCCGCGGCATCGGCCCGACGTACGCCGACAAGATCAACCGCGTCGGCATCCGGGTCCAGGACCTGTTCGACGAGTCGATCCTGCTGCAGAAGGTCGAGGCGTCCCTCGACTTCAAGAACCAGGTGCTCGCCAAGCTCTACAACCGTCGGGCCATCGCGGCCGAGCAGGTCGTGGAGGAGCTGCTCGGGTACGCGGGGCAGCTCAAGGGCTTCGTCGCCGACACGTCGCTGATCCTGAACGACGCCATCGACGACGGGAAGGTCGTCCTCTTCGAGGGCGGTCAGGGCACGCTCCTCGACGTCGATCACGGCACGTACCCCTTCGTCACCTCGTCGAACCCGACCGCGGGCGGAGCCTGCACCGGTGCCGGCGTCGGCCCGACGAAGATCAGCCGGGTCATCGGCATCCTCAAGGCATACACCACGCGCGTCGGTGCGGGCCCGTTCCCGACGGAACTGTTCGATGATGACGGAGAGGCGCTGCGGCGCATCGGCGCCGAGCGCGGCGTCACCACCGGGCGCGACCGGCGCTGCGGCTGGTTCGACGCGGTCATCGCGCGCTACGCGACCCGGGTCAACGGCCTCACCGACTTCTTCCTGACGAAGCTCGACGTGCTGACCGGCTGGGACCAGATCCCGGTGTGCGTCGCGTACGAGATCGACGGCAAGCGGGTCGAGGAACTCCCGTACAGCCAGAGCGACTTCCACCACGCGAAGCCGATCTACGAGATGCTGCCGGGCTGGTCCGAGGACATCACCAAGGCGAAGACCTTCGCCGACCTGCCGAAGAACGCGCAGGCGTATGTGAAGGCGCTGGAGGAGATGTCGGGCGCGCGGATCTCCGCGATCGGCGTCGGCCCCGGCCGCACCGAGACGATCGAGATCAACTCGTTCATCTGAGGTGACGGGTTGGGGTCGCGGTGTGCGGCGGCGGGCTCGGCTTGAGTCGTGGCTGTCGCCGCACACCGCCGCACACCGCCGCACACCGCAGCCCGCCGTCGCCGGGCGGGGTGTGAGGCCGTACGGGGGTGTGCGGCGTACGAGTCCCGGTCCGCGGTGAGAGCCGCGGGCCGGGACTCGCCGTATCCGGCGGGGCACCCGCACGCGGCGGCCCCGCCGCATCCGGGAGCCCCGCCCGGCCGCTCCTGAGCTGTTCCCTGATCCGCTCCGCTCAGCTGCTCCGGGCGTACGTCAGCGGCGGCCGGTCGCTCCCGGTGAGCGTCCGGCGCAGCGAACCGCCCTCGGTCAGCTCCAGCGTGGAGCCGACGCCCGGCTTGCAGGACTCGTCGGACGTCTTGGACGTCACGGTCGACGGGCCCAGCTCGACCGGCGGCCCGACGGCCGTCAGATCGGCCTCGAACTCGCAGTGGTAGTTCGGCCCTTCGGCGACCACGGAGAGGACCGTGTCGCCGACCCCGCCCTTGGTGACCGTGAGCTGACTGGTGTCGGAGTCGGTGCTGCCGACGTTCGCCTGCCAGGTGCCGACGTACTCGGACGGCAGGCTGCCGTCCGCCTCGGGTTTCGGAGTCTTCGAAGCGTCATCGTCATTCGCCGACCCCGGCGCGCCGGAGGCGGCATTGTCCCGCTGCGCGGACTTGGGGGGCTTGGCCTGCGCGGTCTGCTGCTTGTCGCCGTCGCTCAGCAGCAGATACGCGACGGCTCCGCCCCCGAGCGCCAGCACGAGCGCGACCAGCACCATCAGCAGCGCACCGCCCCGCCGGCTGGGCTCGGGGGTGGGCTGCGCGTAGACGTAGCCGGGCTGCGGGGTGGGCGGCGGGGTCCGTATGCCGCCGGGGGTGCCGTAGCCGCCGGGGTTCGGGTAGCCGTAACCGGCGCTGGGCGGCATGGTTCCGTAGCCGCCGGAGGGCGTGGCCCCGGGCGGGTGCGGCGGGGTGTGCGCCGGGTTCTGCGACGCGGGTGCGGTGCCCGCCGCTCCCGCCGCGTACATGGTCGGCAGGTCGTGCAGGTCCCGCGGACCGGGATAGCGGGGCGGCCCGAACTGGCCCGGCTGTGCGGGGTGTCGCCCCTGCGGGCCCGCGCCGGTGGCGGCATCCCAGGTCAACGCCGATCCCGATCCGGCTCCCGACCCTGGTCCTGCTCCCGGTGTCGCGGGCTGCCCCGCTCCGGCGAGCGCCGCGCCCCCGGAGGCGGACGCCGGGCCCGCGCCCTGCGCGAGCGGTGAACCGGCCCCGTCCGTATCGCTCCTCGGGTTCTCCGCCTCCAGCAGCTCGACCGCGTGCCGCCCGAGCCGCGCGATCAGCGTGCCCGGCAGCCACGGCTCGTCGCTCGGATCGGCGTCCGGCCTCGTACGCTCCAGCACCTGAGCGGGCGTCAGCCGGACGCCCGGCTCCTTGGTGAGGCACGCCGCGATCAACTCCCGCAGCCCTTCCGGCAACGCCTCCAGGTCCGGGGTCTCCTGCGCGATGCGGTACATCAGCGCGTGCACCCCGCTGTCGACCGTCCCGAACGGCGTCCTGCCCGTCGCCGCGTACGCGAGGACGGAGCCCAGGCAGAACACGTCGCTCGCGGCCGTCAGCGGTTCGCCGCGCACCTGTTCCGGCGACATGAAGCCGGGCGAGCCGACCGCCGCTCCGGTCGTGGTCAGGCCGCCGTCCGCGGCGGACACCTCCAGGGCACGCGCGATGCCGAAGTCGATGACCCGCGGCCCGTCGATGGTCAGCAGCACATTGGACGGCTTGAGGTCGCGGTGGATGATCCCGGTGCCGTGAATCGCCTGCAGGGCGCGCGCGAGACCGGCGGCCAGGATGCGCACGGTCCGTTCGGGCAGCGGCCCGTGGTCCGCGGCGACGACCTGGTGCAGCGACGGGCCCGCGACGTATCCCGTCGCGACCCAGGGCACGTCGGCCTCGGTGTCCGCGTCGAGGACCGGCGCGGTCCACTCGCCGCCGACCCGCAGCGCGGCCCGCACCTCCTGCCGGAACCGGCTCCGGAACTCCTCCTGCCGGGCCAGTTCCTCGCGGACCAGCTTGACCGCGACCGTACGGCCCCGATCGCTCCGGGCCAGGTAGACCCGGCCCATGCCGCCCTCGCCAAGCCTGCCGAGCAGCCGATACGCACCGAGTTTGCCTGGATCTCCAGGTCCCAGTCTGTCCATTCCGTCGCCACCCCTTCCCCCGAGTCGCACACGGCGGAGAATATCCGTCGGTGCGGACGAAAGTGACGACGCAGCCGATCTGTTACCCGGTTCCGATGTTGGGCACTCCGGCCCCGAACGAGTGAACGGCGGGGTGGGGTGGGCCGGGAGGCCGCCGAAGGTCTGGGAATCGCGACTGAGTTGCGCTGGTTCGCCCCGATCGAGACGATGGAGCGAATCGGGGAACTGAGCGAGGACCTGCTGCTGCAGCTGCCGGATGGCCGAGCGGGCGCAGGTGAGGGCGCCGGTGCGGGCGCAGCGTGATGTCAGCGCAGGCGGCGGAGGCGACCGGCCGGCTGGTGTCCACACGGAGCGAGGAGACAGCCAGGTGGGGGGAGAATCTCCCTCAGACCGGGGCCCGAATGAAAACCGGCGGAGCTGAGCCGGCCCTGATCGTCTAGACGCCCGTCAGTGGTAGTGCCTCCTGGCTGTGCCGTCGGCCACACGCCACGAGCGGCCGTCCGCGCAGGAAGCCCGCTGGGACGACAACGCCTGCGCCAGGCACAGGTGCCGAGTTCACCTTTGCTGAACTTGCTTGCCGCACCTCGCTGCACTGGGATGGTGCCTGGCTTTGGGACCGTTTTCAACGGTGCTGATGGCCCATAACGCAAGGGATTCCATGAACCACTCGCACATACCAAGCCGGCCGGACGCCCCGGACACGCACGTCGCGTCCCCGGTCCGCGCGCCATGGATGCTCCCGGACCGCGGAAGCCGCCCGCGCAACGTGGTCAACCGGCTGCTGTGCGCGCTCGCGGTGGCGGGAATCGGCGCGGCCGGCTGGGGGTTCTGGCTGGAGTACGCCGAGCACCGGGATGTGGCGGAGAGCCGGAAGGAGATCGAGAGCGGGTGCGCGGGGCTGGCGGACCCGGACGCGGTCCTGCGGCTGAACGGCGGGATCTACCGGGTCAAGCGCAGCAGCGACCCGGATGACACCATCGACCGCGAGCAGCAGAACGGCAGTTGTGTCATCTATCGGGTGGGCGATCCCGGCACCACGTACGCGCACTTCGCACTCTCGCTCACCCCACACCCCTCCGACCGGTACGCCAATATCATCTCCGATGAAACGGAAGAAGTCTTCCACTGGCACGACCGTCCCCAGGGTGAGGAGCTCACGGCACGCGCCGACGAAGCGCCGCCGCACCCGCTCGGCGACGGCAGGCTCGGCCACTACGACGAGTCGACCGCCACGGCGAAAGCAGTGTGCGCGAACCCGGCCGAGGCGAAGGGCCGTGTGACGTCCGTCAAGGCGTTGGCTATGGCGCAGTACGACGAAGATGTCACCGCGGCGGACCGTAGAGCGCTGGCCGGCATCGCCCGGCACGCCGCGGACAAGGCTGCCGACCGGCTGGACTGCGAGGCCGCACTGCCCGAGGTCCCGAAGCGGCTGGACGCCGCCGAGCTGCGGTTCGGCAAGGCCGGTTCGGCCACCGGGACCTGCGGCTGGTACGCGCGGTTCACCGCCGTGCAGGGGCGCGGTGAGCTGCCCGACCGGGCACTCGGCGCGCCTGCCGGTTCCGCGAGCTGGGAGGAACGGTGCCTGCTTGCGGCCAGCGCCGACGAGACCCGCAGGGTCTGGCCACACCACGCTGACGGGGAGCTCAAGGACCAGCGCCTGCGCGACGCGCTGCGGTTCGCGCCCTGGTGGATAAGAACGGAGTCGTACTTCGGCGACGAAGCGGCCGAGGTCGCGGCCGACAGTTTCGGGACCGACCGGACCGCACTGGCGCCCGGCACAGCGGGCAGGATCCGTGGCCCCGGGATCTGGTGGGCCTCCTCCGTCTGCGACGGACAGCCCGCCGTGCACACGATGACAGCGAGCTATCCGTACGACGACATCGTCAAGGGGCGCCTGAGCGAGCTGTTCCGGGCGTACATCGACGATGTCGCCGAGCGCCGCGGCTGCACGGACGTGCGGTTCCCCAAGATCGTTACTCCCTGATCGCATCGGCATCACCAACAGCGGCCTTCCGCCGTGCCGGCATTCGAGTTCACCTTCCGTTCGGCCTCGGGGAATAGCCCCGGAGGAGCCCCCGCACGCTCATCGCGCGGTACGAGAGCGGCGACTGCGCCTTCGCCGGGGGCCGCCTCCGCGACGATCTGAGTGGCCATCACCTGATGACCGCCGAGCAGGTCCGCGAAGTGATCACACCGCTTCGACTCCAGCCGGTCTCCGAGGCACTGGCCGATCTCCGCGCGCTACGGACCTGAGGAGCGTGCGGGAAGAGCGCTCAGGCCGCAGAGCCGGCCGCAAGAACCAGTCGAACGGGCCGGCCGCGCGAACCAGTTGAAGGAACTGGTCGAACCAGCCGCGCGAACCGGCCCGGCCAGCCGCACGCGTCAGCCGCTGGACCAGCCCCTAGAACCAGCCGCGAGGGTCGCCCGAGCCCGAGCCCGAGCCCGAGGCCGCAGCCGCCGCCGCGCGGGAAACCCGTCGATCGCTCGGCTCGCCGTGAGTGCCGCCCGTGTGCCGCAGGATCGTCGGGACGACCGCGTTCCAGGTCGTCTCCGGGAGCATCTGATGGCCGACGCCGGGCAGCGGCAGCAGCCGCGCGTCGGTGATCTCGGCTGCCAGCGCTTCCGCGTGCCCGTACGGGAAGACGGGGTCCTCGGTGCCGTGGATGACGAGCGTCGGGGCGGTCACTTCGGAGAGCCGCGGCCGGATCGGGTCGCCCGCGTCGAGGAGCCCGTGGTTCATGCCCGTCGCCATGTCGGGCGTGCGGTCGAAGACGAGGCCCGCGAGCTCGCGGGCCCGCGCCTCGTCGAAGCCGGCCGAGCCGACGAGCCGTCGCAGGCTCTCGACGCGGTAGTCGATCACGGCCGTACGGTCGGACCAGTCCGGCGCTGGAGGGCGCTGCGCGAAGTGGGCCCGCAGCTTCTCGGACATCGGCGGCAGGCCGGAGTCGTCCGCTGTGCCGGGCCTGCCGGGGCCGCCGGGGCTGGTGGAGATCAGGGTGACCGAGGCGACGCGGCCGGGCCGCTCGACGGCGAGCCGCTGGGCGATCCCGCCGCCCATCGAGATGCCGACGATGTGCGCGCGCCGCACGCTCAGGGCGTCGAGCAGCCCGACGGCGTCCGCCGCCAGGTCCGGGACGGAGTAGGGCGGGGCGCCGGGCTTGTAGCTGGTCGAACGCCCGGTGTCGCGGCTGTCGTAGCGGATCACGTACCGCGTCCCGGCGGCCAGCCGCTCGCAGAACCTGTCCTCCCACGAGTCCATGGACGAGGCCGCGCCACTGATCAGCAGAATCGCCGGATCGGTGGGATCGCCGAAGGTCTCGACGCAGAGATCAACGCCGTTGGCGTGGACGATCTTTTCGTTGTCCATGGCACCTCGATATCTCGTGGGCTGAGACCCTGCCGTCAGGCCGTCAGCCGCGTTCGCGTTCCCGTTCGTGTCAATCTTCGTGCACGGCGGGCTCAGCGGACGGATCGGGCACGTCCGCCGCATCAGACACATCGGACACATCAGATTCATCGGGCACAGGAACATCCGCCGCGTCGAGCATGTCGAGCGCGCCGGACAGCCGTTCCAGCGCGGTCAGCACCCGCCGGAACCCACCCGCCCCGCCCAGCTCCCGCGCCAGTCGCGCCGCGAACTCCGCGTGCCCGGGCCCGATCTCGCGCACCGCCGCGCGGCCCCGCTCCGTCGGCGCGAGCAGCTTGGCCCGGCGGTGCGCCGGGTTCGGCCGGTAGTCGGCGAGGCCGCGCTCGACCAGCAGATCGGCGATCCGCTGCACGCTCTGCCGGGTGATGCCCATCGCGCGGGCGATCCCGGAGACCGGCAGCGGCTCCCGCAGCACCGCCCCGAGCACCTGCCACCAGGCGGCCGTCAGCCCGGCCGGCTTCGCCAACGCCTCCGCGACGGCGAGGAACTGGCCGTTGAGCCGGAAGACGCCGAGCGCCGTTCCGCTGAGCAGCGCGGGTGCCTCGTCGGCAGTCGGCTCGGGTGCCGGCGTGGGTGCCACGGTCGCGGTGCTCCCCTCGGCCGCCGCACCGCTCGGCCTCGCGTCGCCCGTCACCGTCCGGCCGCCGCTTCGAGGGCCTCGAACGCGCTCGCGTCCGACTCCGAGAACAGCCGGAACCAGGCGTCGAGCACCTCCGGTTCCAGCAGGTCCAGCCGGGCCAGGATCTCCCGCGCGAAGGCGACCGGCTCGGTCGGTCCCGCCGTGATCAGCCCCCGGCTCCGGTCGGTGACGGCCGCCGCCTCGCGGTAGTGATCACCGCCCTTGTAGCCGGGCTGATGGGCGAGATACCCGGCCGCCCCGCTCGTGTGCTCCCGCTCGTCGAACAGCCCCTTCCGGGCCAGTCCCGCCGTGGCCCCGCAGATGGCGGCCACCGGCACGCCCGCGTCCAGGAACTCGGCCGCCTTGCGCGCGAAGGGAGCGAGCTCCTCGCCCCCGTCCCACAGCTGCGCCCCGGGCAGGATCAGCATCGCGCTGTCCTCGGGCCGCAGCCCGTCGAGCGCGCGGTCGGGCAGCAGCCGCAGCCCGCCGATCGTCGTGACGGGCTCGGCGCTCGCGGCGACGGTCACGATCTCGACGGGGGTGCGCGGCGCGCGGTGGAAGGTGGTGTCGCGGAGGTAAGCGGTGGCGTACCCGAACTCCCAGTCGGCGACGGTGTCGTAGAGGGCTACGTGCACGGTCTTGCGGTTCATGGCTGCTCCTCTGGCCTTCGGTTTCTGGCTTGGGTCGTGGCGAGCGCTATAGACAGCATGCTGTCAAAAAGGCAGTGTACTGTCAATGATGGGAGTGGCGTACGGACGGAAGGGTTCGGCCACTGCGCCGCGCGCGCTCCTGCGCGGCGGCCATCCGCAACACCGCGACGACCGCGAGCGCGCCCGCCGGCATCGTCACGAGGTCCAGCCGGACGGCGGCGGACGGCTTCGGCGCGGGCGCGCCCTGATGCGGACCGGCCGTCGCGCCCGCCCCGCGTTCCCTCTCGGCGCCGGGCCATCCACGCCCGCCAGGGCCGGGTGATCACCTCCCGGTAGGTGTGGTGCGAGGGATGCGCCCCCGCCGCAGCCTGGACCGCGTTCCTCGCCCACCTCGCCGCCTGACGCGCCGTCGCATCGGTCCCTGGGGACCGGCCTAGTCGCCAACCAGTGGCAGCGCGCGGTGCGGTCGGTGTTCCCGCGGAGGCGAGGACGGACGGGCGGATGGACGAGCGGTCGGACGGGCGGTTGGGCGGGGCGATATAGCCCCGGTGGACTCGTGAAATCGATGGACCCCGGGAATCCGGCGCGGGCATAGTGACGGCCATGGCCACCCTGGTGCGACACATGACGATCGACTGTTCCGACGCCTACCGACTCGGCGCGTTCTGGGCCCGCGTGCTCGACGCGCCCCTCTCCGACGAGGACCATCCCGGCGACCCGGAGGCGCTCGTCGAGGCCCCTGGCGTCGCGTTGCTGTTCGTCACCGTCCCGGAGCCCAAGACCGCGAAGAACCGCGTCCACCTGGACCTGCAGCCGCAGGACCGCACCCGGGACGAAGAGGTCGAGCGGCTGCTGAAGCTCGGCGCCACCCTCGTGGCCGACCACCGCCGCGCGGACGGCAAGGGCTGGGCCACCCTCGCCGACATTGAGGGGAACGAGTTCTGCGTGGAGCGCGGCGCGTCGGAGCGGGTCGGCTGACGCGGGGGCGGGCGAGTCCAGGGGCTGGTCTCAGCGGCCGGAGCCGGAGCCGGGGCCGAAGCGGACCGTGATGCGGGCGCCGCGCGGTGTGGCCGGTGCGCCCGCCGTCGGTGCGCCCGCGGTAGGGCTCGCGCCCACCCCCCACTCCACCGACCCGCCCGACCCCTCCGCCGCGCGCCGCACGATGTCCGGGCCCAGGCCCGTGGAGCAGCCGCCGCTGCTGCCGCGCTGCGGTACGTGACCGGCCGGGAAGCCGGGGCCGTCGTCCCCCACGCACTCCGGTGCCCCCTCCCGTTCCCCCTCCGCGCCGTCGGCCGACGCAGTCCGCCGCGGCACCGTCCACTTCACCGGCGGCAGCGCCACGGCCGAGTGCCGGCCACGCGGTGTGATCTACCTGACGTTCTGGAGCCCGGCCGCCGGCTATCACGTCGAGGAGGTCGCACGGGGTCCGGCCGCCACCGCGTCCATCGAGCTGGAGCCGATCAACGACGGCGACGACCGGTCGTACGCGATCGGCTGCGCGGACGGCCGCCCCAGGGCCACCGCGATCGAGGACGACGACGATGACGACGCGGACGACTGAGGGGAACCGGGGCAGCTGAGGCGACGCGGGCGACCGCCGGGACAGTCCCGCCCAGCCCTGCGCTCCCGCCCCCCTGATCGACAATCTGTCCACGCGCGTGTCGAGCGCCATACACACTGTCGGTTCCGCCGCCCGGAGGGTGATCCTTAGTCTGGAGGCGTCCGCCACCCCGTCCAGCTTCCTGGCGGACCCGAGTGATCCGAGGTTGTCGCCGTGAGCATGCCGTCAGCGTTCCCCGTGCCCGATCCCGCCACCGGGGCAGCCGTGAAGGCCGCCGACCGTGCGCACGTCTTCCACTCCTGGTCCGCGCAGGGGCTCATAGACCCGCTGCCGATAGCGGGCGGCGAGGGCTCGTACTTCTGGGACTACGACGGCAACCGCTACCTCGACTTCTCCTCCCAGCTGGTCAACACCAACATCGGCCACCAGCACCCGAAGGTCGTCGCGGCGATCCAGGAGCAGGCCGCGAAGATGTGCACGATCGCGCCGGGCTTCGCGGTGGACGTACGGTCCGAGGCGGCCCGGCTGATCGCCGAGCGGACTCCCGGGGACCTCGACAAGATCTTCTTCACGAATGGCGGCGCGGAGGCGGTCGAGAACGCCGTCCGGATGGCGCGGCTGCACACCGGCCGCCCGAAGCTGCTGTCCGCGTACCGCTCGTACCACGGGGCGACGGGGACGGCGATCAACCTGACCGGCGACCCGCGCCGCTGGCCCTCCGACACCGCCTCGGCGGGCGTCGTGCACTTCTGGGGCCCGTTCGCGTACCGCTCGCACTTCCATGCCGAGAACGAGGCGCAGGAGGGCGAGCGCGCCCTCGCGCACCTGGAGGAGACCATCGCGTTCGAGGGCCCGCAGGCCATCGCCGCGATCATCCTGGAGACGGTCGTCGGCACGGCGGGCGTCCTCGTGCCGCCGCCGGGCTACCTCAAGGGCGTCCGCGAGATCTGCGACCGGTACGGCATCGTCTTCATCCTGGACGAGGTCATGTCGGGCTTCGGCCGCACCGGCAAATGGTTCGCGGCGGACCACTGGGACGTGACCCCCGACTTGCTGACCTTCGCGAAGGGCGTCAACTCCGGGTACGTCCCGCTGGGCGGCGTCGCGATCTCCGCCGAGATCGCCGCGACCTTCGACCAGCGCCCCTTCCCCGGCGGCCTCACCTACTCCGGCCACCCGCTGGCCTGCGCCTCCGCCGTCGCGACGATCAACGCGATGGACGAGGAGGGCATCGTCGAGAACGCGGCCCGGATCGGCGAGCAGGTCATCGGCCCCGCGCTGCGCGAGCTGGCCGAGCGGCACCCCTCGGTCGGCGAGGTGCGCGGCATGGGCGTCTTCTGGGCGCTCGACCTGGTCAAGGACAAGCGCACCCGCGAGCCGCTGGTGCCCTACAACGCGTCGGGCGCGGCCGGCGCGCCGATGGGCGAGTTCGCGGCGGCCTGCAAGAAGCGCGGTCTGTGGCCCTTCGTCAACATGAACCGGACGCACGTCGTGCCGCCCTGCACGGTCACCGACGTCGAGGCGAAGGAGGGCCTGGCGGCCCTGGACGAGGCACTCTCGGCGGCAGACGCGCACACGGTCTAACGGGTCGCCGGAGACGTAGGTGTGGAGGATTCGACAACTTGAAGTTGTCGAATCCTCCACACCTACGTCTGTCGCTTCCGGTGCGCGCGGCGCGGCGCGGCCGGTCTCGCATATCTTGTGGCGACGGCCGCCCGCAATCAGCCCGCATTCGCGCGGCGCGGTCGCGGAAGGAGACCGAGAAGATGCCCGGCCCCAGCCCGGTCCCCAGGCCGGTCCAGCGCAGCACCCTGCGGCAGCAGATCGCCGACGCGCTGCGTGACGAGGCACTGGCCGGACGACTGCCGGCCGGACAGCCGTTCACGGTGAAGGAGATCGCCGAGCAGTACGGCGTCTCCGCCACCCCCGTCCGCGAAGCGCTGCTCGACCTGGCCTCACAGGGGCTGCTCGACGCCGAGCAGCACCGCGGTTTCCAGGTGCACGAGTTCACGCTCGACGACTACCGCTGCATGATCGAAGCCCGCACGCTCATCATCGAGGGCATCTTCCGCAGCTGCGCGGAGCGCGCGCTGCGCACCGCCTCGCCGGCGGCGCTGGCATCCGTGCGCCGCCGCGCGGAGGAGGCCGAACGGGCCGCCCGCGCCGGTGACTTGGACATACTGATCGGGTACGACCTGCGCTTCTGGCGGGAGTTGGGCGGCCTCATCGCCAACGCGTACGTGTCCGACTTCCTGGACCGGGTCCGCATGCAGTCCTGGGTCTTCACGGTCCCGTACCTGCGCCGGCTGCCCGACCTCGGCGACCGGCTCTGGCGCGGTCACTGCGAGCTGGTCGAGGCGGTCACCCAGCAGGACGCCGCCGCCGCGCAGCGCATCGTCGCGGTGTACAACGAGCAGGCCCTCACCCTCATCGAGGGGATTCAGCGGGCCGAGCGGCCGGACCCGGCGTAGCCGGCGAGGGTGCGGTACGGGCGGGGCTCCGCCCGGCCGGGAGGCCGGCCGGGACCGGGTCGCGCCCGCGCTCTTCGCGCGGCGTGCGCGGAGGGCTACGCTTGCCCGACGATCGGGCGCGGCGTCCGCCGAGGGCGTCCCCGGACCCCTGCGAGCGAGAGTGAGACCCGGTGGCGTGTGATCTGTGGCTGGTCCCCCTTGTCGATGTGCTGTGCCACAGCCCCGACAACCCCTTCGCCGAAGAGATCGCCGTCTACGACAAAGCCCTCAACGCCGCCGGACTGCCGTCCGTCCCGGTCCTCAGCTACATGCCGGGCCTGTCCGGGGACGTAGCCCCGGTCGCCGGGTTCGACTACGACGCGCTGCACTTCCTGCGGCGCGCCTACCTGTTGCAGATCTGCGGGCTCGAAGTGGCCCCGGTCGACGAACTGGGCGGCGACTACGAGCAGTTGCTGGAGATGTTCGAGTCCACGGCCCAGGAGTCGCACCTCGTCTGGCACTACGACCACGCGGGCGGCTACGTCCCGGTGGACTTCGATCACCCGCTCTCGGACGATGAACTCCTCTCCGGAGGCGGCCCGTTGGGCTCCAGCCACGGCCTGCTGCGCGAGCTCGAAGTCGTCGCCCCGGCGATCGGCATAGACCCCGGCAACCCGCCCGGCGCGCCCGCGCCGCCGTCCCGCCCCACCTCCCTGGAGGAACCGGCGGGCTCCACCCCGTCCGACAGCAGCCCCTTCGCACGCGAACGCCATGTGTGGCTGGGTTTGCATGCGGCGGCTACGCGAAGTCTGGGCCAGGGATCGATGATCGTCTTCAGCTGATCGGCTGATCGGCTGAAGACGATCATCGGATTCGCTGTAGCGGTGGGCGGGGCGGGGCCAGGTGATGCGGGATGGTGCGGCGGCGGTTCGGCAAGAGCGCCGCCGCGCCGCCGTACGGGCCGCCGTACCTACGTCGCCGCGCCGCGCGCCCGCTTCCTCGCGTCGCCGCGCGCCCCGCTCTCGCGCCGCCGCGCCCCCTCACAACGCCCGAGGCGGCTCCGGCGGCCGCTGCCGAGGCATGTTCGGCCGCGCGCCGGGCTGCATCGAGAAGCGGCTGACCGGGCCCGCGGGCTCGCCGCGCGGCCCCCAGCGGGCCAGCGACTGGGTCAGCAGGGTCGCGGAGCCGGAGCGGAACTCGACCATCCAGTCCGCGGTCTCGGACCGTACGAGCTCCGTGACGTCCTCGGTGAAGCGGCGCAGCAGGCCCAGGCACCGCTCGGCGGCCTCGCCCGCGGTGCCCTCGGTGGGGCCGAGCATCTCGCGGGCGCTCTCCGCCGCCCAGTCGAACTGGAGCACTTCGAGCCGCCGGTGCACCGCCTGCGCCGTGGCCACGTTCCGCATCCAGCCCGAGGTCAGCCCGAAGAACCGGTCGCAGCCCACGCACGCGGCGCCCAGCACCAGCGCCAGATATCCCCACGCGGCCCCGTCTTCCAGCGCGCCGGCCACGTCCAGCAGCGGCAGCGCCGCGCCGACGGCCACCCCGGCCGCCGTGCCGATCCGCAGGGTCCGCGCGCCCAGCCGTTTCCAGCAGCGCTCGTTCAGGTACCAGTCCGCGGTTTGCAGCGCGCCGTCCTCGGTCCACCGGTACAGCTCGTCCAGCCGCCTGGCGGTCTCGTCCCAGTCGCCGAGCGGGAAGGGGCGGCCGAGCAGGTCGCCCTGCCTCTTCACGCCCCCCTCCCATGGGCCCCTCTCGGGCTGCATCTCCGGCTGACTCACCCGTGGGCTCCCTCTGCTGCGCGTGGCGCGTGCTGCTTCGCGCGTCGCGCGTGACAATCGACGATGGTGCGGAAGCCACCTTCCTACCGCCGAACGGCTTGCCTTGAGGTGCGGACCTCAGTATTTCCGCCGCTAAGTGGCCCTTGATCAGGTATGGACACCCGGTCCGTCTCACCCGAAAGAGTTTCCGGGGCGACCCGGCCCCGGCCAGAACCCAACGGCCGCCCGCGCGCAGGGCACCGAGAACCGCCCCGTGAACGCTCCCGCGGCCTGCCCCGCGCGCGGTTCTGCCCACGGCCCCGCGATCCGCCCCGAACCGACGCAGGCCCGGCTCGGGACGCGCACCGGGGCGCGGCCCCGAGGCGCGATCAGCGCACGTGCCCGCGCGCGCACCTTCCACGCGCTCCGCTCACGCCCCCGCACGCCCGCGTACGGACCCCCGCGCGCCCCGCGCGGCGGCGGCCCGGCGCGGAGGCCATAGGCTTCACGCTGTGAAGGTCCTTGTCATCGGCGGCGGCGCCCGCGAACACGCCCTGTGCCGCTCTCTCTCGCTCGACCCCGACGTCACCGCGCTGCACTGCGCTCCCGGCAATGCCGGGATCGCCGAAGTGGCGCGGCTGCACCCGGTGGACGCCCTCGACGGCGCCGCGGTGGCGGATCTGGCCGCGTCCCTGGGGGCCGGTCTCGTCATCGTCGGCCCCGAGGCCCCGCTGGTCGCCGGCGTCGCCGACGCGGTCCGGGAGCGCGGCATTCCCACCTTCGGCCCGACCCGCGAGGCCGCCGTACTCGAAGGCTCCAAGGCGTTCGCCAAGGACGTCATGGCGGCGGCGGGAGTCCCCACCGCCCGCTCGTACCTCTGCACGACCCCCGCCGAGATCGACCTCGCGCTGGACGCCTTCGGCGCCCCGTACGTCGTCAAGGACGACGGCCTGGCCGCCGGCAAGGGCGTCGTCGTCACGGACGACCTCGCCACCGCCCGCGCGCACGCCCTCGGCTGCGACCGCGTGGTCATCGAGGAGTTCCTCGACGGCCCCGAGGTCTCGCTCTTCGCGGTCACCGACGGCGAGACCGTCGTCCCGCTCCAGCCCGCGCAGGACTTCAAACGCGCGTACGACGACGACCAGGGCCCGAACACCGGCGGCATGGGCGCGTACTCCCCGCTGCCCTGGGCGGACCCCAAGCTGGTCGACGAAGTCCTCCAGACGGTCCTGCAACCGACGGTCGACGAGCTGCGCCGGCGCGGCACGCCCTTCGCGGGGCTGCTGTACGCGGGCCTCGCCATCACCTCGCGCGGCGTCCGGGTGATCGAGTTCAACGCCCGCTTCGGCGACCCGGAGACGCAGGTCGTGCTGGCCCGCCTCAAGACCCCGCTCGCCGGCCTGCTGCACGCGGCGGCCACCGGGACCCTCGCGACCTTCCCGCCGCTGCGCTGGAGCGACGGCGCGGCGGTCACCGTCGTCATCGCCTCGCACGGCTACCCCGAGTCGCCGCGCACCGGCGACCCGATCGAGGGCCTCGCGGACGTCGCGGAACAGGACGCCCCCGAGGCGTACGTGCTGCACGCGGGCACCGAGCGGGACGCGGACGGCCGCGTCGTGAGCGCGGGCGGCCGGGTCCTGTCGGTCACCGCGACCGGCTCCGACCTGACCTCGGCCCGCCGGCGCGCGTACCGTGCGGCGGACCGCATCAGCCTGGAGGGCTCGCACCACCGCACGGACATCGCGGCGAAGGTCGCTTCGGACTGAGGGATCGCGCCGGACTGATCGGACTGAGGCGTCTCCCCGGCCTGTACGGAGCCGGGGACGGCCCCGTACGGAAGCCGCCCCTGCCCTCAAGCCCCACCCCTCTCCCGCGCACCCCTCCCGCACCCCTCCCGCACCCCCCGCCGCACCCCTCCCGCACCCCGCCGCACTCTCCACCGGCTTTACCCAAAGCCATTCCATCGAGTGACCGTGCGCTCATCCGGCTGACGTGACCGCAGGCCCCAACTAGGGTGCGGCGCAAGCGCACTGCGGCTGTCGTCGCAGCGCGTCCGGCACTTGGCCCACCGGCATTGCGGTGTCAGTGGCCGGTGCCACAGTGGGGGAGTGGGCAATGCCGCCGGCGTTCGACGTCGCCGGTCGTCGTTGCCCGGTCGTCCCGTCGTCAAGAGGACAACAGGGGGTGAACCGGCTCGTGGCAGGCCCGGAAGCAGGCGCACAGGCAGCGCGCGTTCGTGCCCTCGCGGTGCTGCGCGTTCGCGGCGCGGCGCTCGGTGTCGCGCTGCTGCCCGCAGCCGTCGCCGTGGTGCTGCTGGTCGGCAACGCGACGGACAAGCTCGGCGGCCAGGACGCCTGGCCCTCGGTCACCTGGGTGGTGGCCGGCGCCGCGCTGCTGGTGCTGCTGCTCGCGGTGGCGGTGGCGGCGGTGATCGTCCGCGCCAGCCCGGCGGTCAGCCCCACCGTGGAGATCGACGAGCGCAAGGCCCCCGACCTCTACCGGCTGGTCCGCGACCTGGCCGACCGGCTCGAGGTCCCCGCCCCGTCCGCGGTCGCGCTCACCCCCGACTGCGACAGCTGGCTGGAGGACCGTACGCACCGCGCGCACACCTCCCGCGCCGCCGCGGCCTCCCCGTCCGCCGCCCCGCGCGGCGGCGGCAGGGCGACGGGCGCGCCGGTCCTCGTCATCGGCTCGCCGTTCCTGTGGTGGATGCGGGTCGCCGAGCTTCGGGCGCTGCTCGCCCCCGTGGTGGCCGGCACCGGACCGGCCGCGCACCCGGACATCGCCGCGGCCCGCCGCTTCGTGCGCGGGCTCGACGCGGCCGCCGCCGTCGCCGACCGGCACCGCGTGCTGGGCTTCGTCGGCTGGGCGTCCCGGATACTCCTGCGCGCCTGCCGGGACCACGCCACGGAGATGGAGCGCGCCGTGGCCTCCTCCTCCTCCGAGCGCGCCCAGGCGGTGGACTACGGGCTGCGCATCGTCGCCCAGGAGCAGGTCGGCCTCGCCTACGCGGGCTGGGACCGGCTGCTGACCCGGGTCGCGCTGCCCGCGTGGCGGATGGGCCGCTGGCCCGCCCGGCTCGACGCCGGAGTGGTCTCGGCCCTCACCGAGCTGTCCCGCCGCGACCGGCTCGCCGACGGCTTCGCCTCCCGGCTGGGCGAGCGGCCCGCCTGCGATCTGCTGGAGGAGCCCGGCCTCGTCGACGCGGCGACCTCCCTGCTGGCCGCCCGGCTGTTCCACGGCGGCCCGGCCGATCCGGGCCCGGACTGGTCGCCGGTCGACTGGGACCAGTACCCGGAAGAGGTCGTCGACCGCAAATGGCGGATGGAGGCGGCCCGGCTGCACCGCGTCCTCGACGAGGTGGACGACGCCGAAGCGCACACCCGGGGCGCGACCCCGCCGAGACCGCTCGCGTCCGGGCGGCTGCCCTCCCCCGGCCCCGCGCCCGGCCCTTCCCCCGCGCCCGGCCCCACGCTGGCCCGGGTGATCGACCGGCTCTGTGCGGAGCGCGGCGCAGCCGACCTGCTCGCCGCGCGGCTCGACGCCGACGCGGCCCGCTCGGAGACCGACCGGCCGCCCTCCGACTGGACGGTCTGGAGCGGCCCCGAAGGCGGCGGGCTGCCGCTGCCCGTGATCCAGATCCAGCAGCCCCGCACCGGCCGCGACCTGCTCGCCGACCACGTCACGGCGATGGTCTGCTGCGCCGCCGTGGACACCGCGGGCGCGCGCCCCGGACTGGACTGGCTGGACGGGCCCGTGCTGCTCGTCGGCGGCGTGCGCCGGCCCGATCTCGGCCTGTCGGTGCTGAGCCTCGTCGAGGACGGCGACCCGGAGCCGCTCCGCGGCTGGCTGGGCGGCGCCGGAGTCCGTCCCGAGAAGCCGGTCCGCCTCGTCTGACGTCGGCGCGGCCCAGGGCTCCCGAGGCGGGATGCCGGTGCCCCAACGGGCCCGATGCCCCGGAAGTTCCAATCCGCGACGAAGGGTGACGGAGTGGGCGCTTAATGTGATGTGCTGGGGCCGATCGCTGTCGTTCATCGCACCAGGAGCGCGAACGGAACGGCGGAACGCGCAGGCCTCGAACGCGCAGACCTCGAACGCGCAGACCTCGGGGGAAGAGGGAGGGGAGCGGAACATGGGGACGGAACAGATCCGGCGCTGGGAATCGGGAGCACTCGCGCACGCGGTCTCGGACCCGTTTGGCCAGGGCCCGCTGCCCTGGCTGCGCGGCAGTGAGCACTACTTCGACGACACCGGCAAAGTCGTCCCGTGGTACGTCGACCTGGCCTCCGGCCGGCCCGACGCGATCGGCGGCACCGGACCGGGAAACGGGCGGCGGAACGGCCCCGGCGGCGGCCCGGGAGCCCGGCAGGGCGGCGGCCCCGCGGCCCTCGCGGCCCGGGAGTCCCGCGCGGCCGGAGCCTCCCGCCCGGTGGGCCCGCGCACCGCCGATGACGTGCACCGCCAGATCAAGGGCTTCACCTCCACCGGCGCGGTCACCCCCGGCGAGGCCATCGACTTCCACATCACCGTCGATCCGCCGCAGCAGTTCAGCGTGGACATCTACCGCATCGGCCACTACGGCGGCGACGGCGCGGCGAAGATCACCACCAGCCCGCGGCTCTCCGGCATCGTCCAGCCGGCCCCGCTCACCGCCGACCGCACCGTCTCCTGCCACCACTGGTGGCTGTCCTGGCGGCTCCAGGTCCCCACGTACTGGAACGTCGGCGCGTACGTCGCGGTGCTCACCACCGCCGACGGCTACCGCAGCCACGTCCCGTTCACCGTCCGCGACAACCACCCCGCCGACCTGCTGCTCCTGCTGCCCGACGTCACCTGGCAGGCGTACAACCTCTACCCCGAGGACGGCAGGACCGGGGCCAGCCTCTACCACGCGTGGGACGACAAGGGCCGGCTGCTCGGCGAGGAGGACGCCGCCGTCACCATCTCCTTCGACCGCCCCTACGCCGGCGCGGGACTGCCCCTGCACGTCGGCCACGCTTACGACTTCATCCGCTGGGCCGAGCGCTACGGCTACGATCTCGCCTACGCCGACACCCGCGACCTGCACGCGGGCCGCATCGACCCCACGCGCTACCGCGGCCTGGTCTTCCCCGGCCACGACGAGTACTGGTCCGTCCCGATGCGCCGCACCGCCCAACTCGCCCGGGACACCGGCACCTCGCTGGTCTTTCTCTCCGCCAACACCATGTACTGGCAGATCGAGTTGGCCCCCTCCGCCTCCGGCGTCCCGGACCGGCTGCTCAGCTGCCACAAGCGCCGCGGCCCCGGCCGCCCCGCCCTGTGGCGGGAGGCCGCCGCCCCCGAACAGCAGTTGATGGGCATCCAGTACGCGGGCCGGGTCCCCGAACCGCACCCGCTCGTCGTGCGCAACGGCGACCACTGGCTGTGGGACTCCACCGGCGCCCACGAGGGCGACGAACTGCCCGGCCTGGTCGCCGGAGAGGCCGACCGTTACTTCCCGCGCACCAGCCTGCCCGCGCACGTCCGCCGGATTCTGCTCGCCCACTCCCCGTACGTGGACAGCGAAGGCGCCCGGCGACATCAGGAGACCTCGCTCTACCGGGCGCCCAGCGGCGCGCTGGTCTTCGCCTCCGGCACCTTCGCCTGGTCGCCGGCGCTGGACCGCCCCGGCCATGTCGACCCCCGCATCCAGCGGGCCACCGCCAACCTGCTCGACCGCATCTGCAAACGGGACTGAGCAGACCACCGAGCAGACGACTGAACAGACCCTGGAAGCCACCGCGCGAACCCCCCCCCACCCCCGCCCCACCCCGTCCCTTCCCCGCACGACCCTGCCGCCACCCGCGCCGACCCCCGTCAGCGGCGCGTCGCGGCGTACGGGAGAATCGGGATCCTTGGACCAACCCACCGGGAGGAACCGTGTCCGGATTCGTTGAGAAACCCGAACCAGTCGAGGTTCCGGGTCTGGTGCATCTGCACACAGGCAAGGTGCGCGACCTCTACCAGAACGAGGCCGGCGATCTCGTGATGGTCGCCAGCGACCGCACCTCCGCCTACGACTGGGTGCTGCCCACCGAGATCCCCGACAAGGGCCGGATCCTCACCCAGCTCTCGCTGTGGTGGTTCGACCAGCTCGTCGATCTCGTCCCCAACCACGTGCTCTCCAGCGAGCTGCCCGAGGGCGCGCCCGCCGACTGGGCCGGCCGCACCCTGGTCTGCAAGTCGCTGCGGATGCTCCCGGTCGAGTGCGTCGCCCGCGGCTACCTCACCGGCTCCGGCCTCGCGGAGTACGAGCAGACCCGCACGGTCTGCGGCCTCGCCCTCCCCGAGGGCCTCGTCGACGGCTCCGAGCTCCCCGCGCCGATCTTCACCCCGGCGACGAAGGCGGCGGTCGGCGAGCACGACGAGAACGTCTCGTACGAGGAGGTCGCCCGCGAGGTCGGCGCCGAGACCGCCGCCCAGCTGCGGCAGGCCACCCTCGCCGTCTACGGCCGGGCCCGCGGTATCGCGCGCGACCGCGGCATCATCCTCGCCGACACCAAGTTCGAGTTCGGCTTCGAGCCCGCGTCCTCCGGCGCGAACGGCGGCAACGGCTCCAACGGCTCCAACGGCTCCAACGAGGGCCGGCTGGTCATCGCCGACGAGGTGCTGACCCCCGACTCCTCCCGCTTCTGGCCCGCCGAGCACTGGCAGCCCGGCCGCGCCCAGCAGTCCTTCGACAAGCAGTTCGTCCGCGACTGGCTGACCTCGACCGACTCCGGCTGGGACCGCGGCAGCGAGCAGCCGCCGCCCGCGCTGCCGCCCGAGATCGTCGAGCAGACCCGCGCGAAGTACACCGAGGCGTACGAGCGGCTGACCGGCCTCACCTGGTCCTAGTGCCTCTCCCGGCAAGCTTTGCCCCCGGCCCCTGACGCCGGCTGCGGAGTCGGCCCGGCACACTCCCGTACATGACGAAGGCCCGGTCGGAGATCCGACCGGGCCTTCGTCATCAAGCGAAACTGGAGCGGACGACGAGATTCGAACTCGCGACCCTCACCTTGGCAAGGTGATGCTCTACCAACTGAGCTACGTCCACAGCGCGTGCTGCGCCTCCAACTATAGCCACCCTCGCGAGCGTGCGATGCGCGCCGCGGTGTGTCGGTTCTCCGCTCCCAGCTTCGAGACGGCCGAGGACAGATAGTTGCGGACCGTCCCCTGGGACAGCGCGGCCCGCCCCGCGATCTCCGCGACCGGCGCGCCGTCCGCCGCCAACTCCAGCACTTCCGCCTCCCGAACGGTCAGCGGCGAGTCGCCGGCGCTGACCGCGTCGGCCGCCAACTCCGGGTCCACATAGCGAGATCCGGCGTGCACCGCCCGAATGATCTCGGCCAGCCGCTGGGCCGACACGGTCTTCGGCACGAACCCCCGCACCCCGGCGGTGAGCGCCCGCTTCAGATGCCCGGGGCGACCGTGACTGGTGACGATCATGGTCCGGCAGTCGGGCAGATCCGCCCGCAAAGATGTGGCCACCGCCACACCGTCCGTCCCCGGCATCTGGAGATCCAGCACCGCGACATCGGGCCGGTGCGCCATCGCCATCGCCAACGCCTCGGGCCCGGTCGCCGCCTCGGCGACGACCAGCAGATCGTCCTCCAACGACAGCAGCGCGGCGAGCGCGCCCCGGATCAGATGCTCGTCATCGGCCAGCAGGACCCGTACGGGGAGGGGCTGCGCGGATGGTGGGGTTGACGGTTGGGGGGTGGCATGGACGGTCGTCTCGGCGGCGGATTCGGCTGCGGACGGGGTTGGTGCCGGGACCGGCCCTGGCCACGGGGTTGGTGCCGGCACCAGCCCCGGCGACGGGCTTGGCCCTGAGGCCGACCCTGACGCCGGCCCTGGCGCTGCCCCGGGCCCTGGCGCTGCCCCGGGCCCTGGCCCCGCCCTGGGCCCCCCGAACCCCGGCCCCGCCCCGGACCCTGAGGCCGGCCCCGCCCCGGACCCTGAGGCCGGCCCCCGCCCTGAGGCCGGCCCCGACCCCGACGCCGCAACGAAGTCCGTCCGCCCATCAACCGCCGCGGCCCCTGCCCGGACCTGATCCCGATCCCGATCCCGACCCCGACCCTGATCGTCGGCACTCATACGTTCTCCCCTTCGAGCGTGGATGGCACGCCACCCATCCCACCCTCGGGCCCGGCCCGCTTCCCGCCCGGACCTTCGGCCGGTGTCCCGCCCCGGCCGCGCTCGCCGCGCCGGCCCGTATCCCGGCTGTGCATCGCGTCCTCCCCGTCCTCCGCCGTGAGCGGGACCTCCGCCGTCAGGCGGAATACCCCGCCGGGCCGGGTTTCCACGGTGACCGTGCCGTCGAGCGCCGCGAGGCGTTCCCGCAGGCCGGTCAGCCCCGAGCCCCCCGAGCCGCACGCTCCCTCCGGCGCTGCCGCGCCCGGCGCGCTCGCCGCACCGGCCTCCGCCTCCGGCACACCGTCGTTCTCCATGACCAGGACCGCCACCCGGTCCGTGACCCCGCGATCGGCCGCCGCGCGCCCCGCCGCCACCCGCAGGGCAACCGTGCACCCCCGCGCGTCGCTGTGCCGCAGCACATTCGTCGTGGCCTCGCGCACCACCCACCCCAGGGCCGACTGGACCGCCGTCGACAAACCCTCGACGCCGCCCCCGACCCCAGTGCCGCGCCGGGACTCACCCGATCCCGCGCCCCCCGCCTCGATCCGGCAGTCGATCCCGGCGGCGGTCAGCACGCCGCGCGCGCCCACGAGTTCGGTGTGCAGATCCGCCTCGCGGTAGCCGCGGACCACGTCCCGTACCTCCCGCTGCGACTCCTGGGCGATCCGCTATGGCGAGGGTCATCCCCAGCGGCAGCACGAGCGCCGTGAACAGCGTCGCCTTGCTCCGCCCGAGCAGCGTCAACTCGGCCCGCGCCAGAGCCCTCAGCCGCGCCGCCGAGCCGGGGCCGGGGCCCGTACCGGGGCTTCGCGCGCCGGAACCTCCCGCTCCGGAGCCTCGCACCGCGTCGCGCATCGTCGCCTTCACCGCATTCACCGTCTCCACAGGGCTCATCGCTCGCCGCCTCCCCTCGTCCCCGCCGTCGTCCCGGCCACCTCCGCCGGCCGTCCCGCCGCCGCCGGTTCCGCCGGCCCCGATTCCGCCTCACCCTGAGCGCGCTCAGCGCGCCGCGCATCGCGAGCGCCATGGGCGATATGCAAAAACGCCTCCTCCAGCGAAGCCGACCGCGCGTCCAGCCCGCCGAGTTCGACCCCGGCGTCCCGCGCCCACAGCAACACGCCGGTCGCGGCCCGCTGCAAGTCGTCCGTACGCAGCCATACGACGCGCCCCGCCGTCTCGTGCCCGCTGACGCCCAGCTCCGCGAGCGGCGGCAGGTCGCCGACGAAGTAGCCGGCCGGCAGCCGGAAGGAGAGCTGCGAGGGGTACCCGGCCACGATCTCGGTGACCCGCCCGGTGGCCGCGATCCGCCCCTCGTGCATGATCGCGAGCCGGTCGGCCAGCTCCTCGGGCTCTTCGAGGTAGTGCGTGGTCAGCAGCACCGTGGTGCCGCCGTCCCGCAGCCGCCGCACCAACTCCCAGGTCTCACGGCGTCCTTCCGCGTCCAGTCCGGTCGTCGGCTCGTCCAGGAAGAGCACTTCGGGCCGTCCGATCAGGGCCATCGCGAGGTCGAGCCGCCGCCGCTCGCCGCCGGACAGCTGCTTGACCCGTACGTTCCGCCGCGCCGCGAGCCCGACTTGTTCCAGCGCGTCGGCCACCGGCTGGGCCCCGCTGGTGCAGCCCGCCCACATCCGCGCGGTCTCGGCCGCCGTCAGTTCGGAGGGGAAGCCGCCCTCCTGGAGCATGATCCCGATCCTCGGCCGCACCAGGGCGCGCTCGCGGTACGGGTCGTGCCCGAGCACCCGTACCCGCCCGCCGGTCGGCTCGGCCAGTCCCTCCAGGAGTTCGACGGTGGAGGTCTTGCCCGCGCCGTTCGTCCCCAGGAGTGCGTACAACTCGCCGCGTTCCACCGTGAAGGAGACATCCTGTACGGCGTCATAGCCCTTGGCCCCGGGCGGCCCGTACCGCCGCCGCAGGTCGGTGACCTCGATCACGCTCTTGCCGATATCCATGCCTCAAGGCTCTCGCCACCGGGCGGCCCAGGGCAGTGCGAGCTGTCACCAGCGCTGATGACATTTGTCAGATGACAGCTGTCATCTGACATCGGTGCTGGGCGGGCGGCATTGCGGATACGAAGCCGCGCATACGAAGCCGCGTATGCGGAGCCGCGCATACGAAGCCGTGAACGCGAAGAAGACCCCGATCATGATGATCGGAGTCTCTTCTTCACTGAGCGGACGACGAGATTCGAACTCGCGACCCTCACCTTGGCAAGGTGATGCTCTACCAGCTGAGCTACGTCCGCATTGCAACCGGTCAGCTTGCACTGAGCGGCGCGCGTATCACCCTACCTGATCCACTTGCGTGGATCAGGAGAGTGATGAGAGCGGGTGACAGGGATTGCACACTGCGCCTCCCCCTTGGAAAGGGGGCGCTCTACTACTGAGCTACACCCGCGCGACTCCTCGGGGTTCGGCTTTTCGGCCTTGCCCCTCGGCGTGTTCCAGACTCTAGCGGATCACAGGGGGGGCCTTGCAAGTCGACCCGGCCGGCGGCCGTCGCCGCCGTCCCGGCCGCCCCCCAACTACCGCCCTCAAGCGGCGGCGTTGAACGCCTCGTAGACCCGCTTCGGGATGCGTCCGCGCGGCGGGACCTCCATGCCGTTGGAACGGGCCCAGGCGCGAACGGCCGCCGGGTCGGGGGCGAGGGAGGTGCGCCGGTAGACCTTGCCGGAGCGCGACTGCTTGCGGGCGACCTCAAGGAACGGGGCGAGGCCGACGCGAAGATTCTTCGCATTGACGGGATTGAGGTCGATCTCGTACGACTTCCCGTCCAGGGCAAAGACAACCGTCTCCGTCGCTTCCCCGCCGTCGATGTCGTCGGAGAGTGTGACCACTACGCGTTGTGCCACTGGAGTCGGTCCTTTCATTCGGCACCACCGCGATGACGTGCGAAGATGCGGGGAGACCGGTGGATATGAGGCAATGCCTTTTCATTTGTACAGCGGCGGCCATCGCATTGCGAACCCCAGTTAATTATGTCCGCGTGTCACACCGCAACGGGACGATACTTTTTTCCCTGGATTTTCCCCAGCGGTTATCGGCGCCGATGCCCAAACGTGACCGTGTCCGATGATATCTACTCGCGTAGATTATTCGGCCAGGTAAGCTGACGACACCGTTCGGGGGCCGGGGTATCCCCGGGAAAACACAGTTCACTCACGCACCACACCACCGGGAGTGCCCGTGGCACGCGTCGTAGTCGACGTCATGCTCAAGCCGGAGATCCTCGACCCGCAGGGCCAGGCGGTGCAGCGCGCACTGCCACGCCTGGGCTTCCAAGGGATCGCCGACGTCCGCCAAGGCAAGCGATTTGAACTAGAGGTCGAGGGGCCGGTCGATGACGCCGCTCTCGCCCGCATCCGGGAGTTGGCCGAGACCTTCCTGGCGAACACCGTCATCGAGGACTTCAAGGTGACGGTCGAGAACACCTCGTCCGACGCCGGGACCGACGCCGGGACCGGCACCGCGACCGCCAAGCTCTCCGGGGCCGCGAAGTGACCGCTCGCGTCGGAGTCGTCACGTTCCCCGGCTCGCTCGACGACCGGGACGCGCAGCGCGCGGTCCGGCTCGCCGGCGCCGAGCCGGTGGCCCTCTGGCACCGGGACAAGGACCTGCACCAGGTCGACGCGGTGATCCTGCCGGGCGGCTTCTCCTACGGCGACTATCTGCGGGCCGGAGCCATCTCCCGCTTCTCGCCGGTCATGGCGACGGTCATCGAGCAGGCCAAGGGCGGCATGCCGGTCCTCGGCATCTGCAACGGCTTCCAGGTGCTGGCCGAGTCGCACCTGCTGCCGGGCGCGCTGCGGCGCAACGACCACCTGCACTTCGTCTGCCGCGACCAGCGGCTGCGCATCGAGAACACGTCGAGCGCGTGGACCAACTCGTACGATCCAGGCCAGGAGATCGTCGTCCCGCTGAAGAACGGCGAGGGCGGCTACGTCGCCGACGAGCGCACCCTGGACCAGCTGGAGGCCGAGGGCCGGGTCGTCGCCCGCTACCTGGAGCTGAACCCCAACGGGTCGCGCCGCGACATCGCGGGGATCACCAACGAGGCCGGCAACGTGGTCGGCCTCATGCCGCACCCCGAGCACGCGGTGGAGACCCTGACCGGGCCGACGACCGACGGCCTCGGATTCTTCACCTCGATCCTGAAGAAGCTGGTCAACGCCTGATGCCGCACACCTCCGGGGACCAAGCCCCGCACCTCCGCCTGGACACCGTCAAGCACGCCTCGGTGACCCCCGACGTCGAGCAGCCGTGGTCCGAACTCGGCCTCAAGCAGGACGAGTACGACCGGGTCAGGACCATCCTGGGGCGCCGTCCCACCGGCGCCGAGCTGGCCATGTACTCCGTCATGTGGTCCGAGCACTGCTCGTACAAGAGCAGCAAGGTCCACCTCGCGCAGTTCGGCAAGCTCAAGATCGAGTCCGAGGCGATGCTGGTCGGCATCGGCGAGAACGCCGGCGTCGTCGACGTCGGCCAGGGCTACGCGGTCACCTTCAAGGTCGAATCGCACAACCACCCCTCGTACATCGAGCCCTACCAGGGCGCGGCCACCGGCATCGGCGGCATCGTCCGCGACATCCTGGCGATGGGCGCCCGCCCGGCCGCCGTGATGGACCCGCTGCGCTTCGGCGCGGCCGACCACCCCGACACCCTGCGGGTGCTGCCGGGCGTCGTCGCGGGCATCGGCGGCTACGGCAACTGCCTGGGCCTGCCCAACATCGGCGGCGAGGTCGTCTTCGACCCCTGCTACCAGGGCAACCCGCTGGTCAACGCGCTGTGCGTAGGCGTCATGAAGCACGAGGACATCCACCTCGCGAAGGCGTCCGGCACCGGCAACAAGGTGATCCTCTACGGCGCCCGCACCGGCGGCGACGGCATCGGCGGCGTCTCGGTGCTCGCCTCCGAGACCTTCACGGATACATCAGCGGCTGCCGCCGGGGGAACCGGCCCGGCCAAGCGCCCGGCCGTCCAGGTCGGCGACCCCTTCCAGGAGAAGCTGCTCATCGAGTCGACCCTTGAGGTCTTCCGGGAGAACCTGGTCGTCGGCATCCAGGACCTCGGCGGCGCGGGCCTGTCCTGCGCCACCTCCGAGCTGGCCTCCGCCGGCTCCGGCGGGATGCGCGTCGAGCTGGACACCGTCCCGCTGCGCGACTCCACGCTCTCGCCCGAGGAAATCCTCATGAGCGAGTCGCAGGAGCGCATGTGCGCGATCGTCGAGCCGGCCAAGGTCGAGCGCTTCATGGAGATCTGCGAGAAGTGGGACGTGATCGCCACCGTCATCGGTGAGGTCACCGAGGGCGAGCACCTGGAGATCTACTGGCACGGCGAGCAGATCGTGGACGTGCCGCCGCGCAGCGTCGCCCACGACGGCCCGACGTACAACCGCCCGTTCGCCCGCCCCGACTGGCAGGACGCGCTCCAGGCGGACGACGCGAACAAGCTGCCCCGCCCGCGCACCGGCGAGGAGCTGCGCGCGGACGTCCTCAAGCTGGCCGGCTCGCCGAACCAGGCGAGCAAATCCTGGATCACCGACCAGTACGACCGCTACGTACTGGGCAACACGGTGCTCTCGCAGCCCGAGGACGCGGGCATGATCCGCATCGACGCCGAGACCAACCTCGGCGTCGCGCTGGCCACCGACGGCAACGGCCGCTACGCGAAGCTCGACCCCTTCACCGGGGCGCAGCTCGCGCTCTCGGAGTCGTACCGCAATGTCGCCACTTCCGGCGCGAGGCCGCTGGCGATCTCCAACTGCCTCAACTTCGGCTCGCCGGAGGACCCGGACGTCATGTGGCAGTTCGCCGAGGCCTGTCGCGGCCTGGCCGAGGGCTGTCAGCAGCTGGGCATCCCGGTCACCGGCGGCAATGTCTCGCTGTACAACCAGACCGGCGAGACCGCCATCCACCCGACCCCGGTGGTCGCGGTGCTCGGCGTCATCGACGACGTCACCCGGCGCACCCCGATCGGCTTCGCCGAAGAGGGCCAGCTGCTCTACCTGCTGGGCGACACGCACGAGGAACTGGGCGGCTCGGCCTGGTCCCAGGTCGTCCACGACCACCTCGGCGGCCTGCCGCCGAAAGTCGACCTCGACCGCGAGAAGCTGCTCGCCGAGATCCTGATCTCGGCCTCCCGCGACGGCATGGTCGACGCGGCGCACGACCTCTCCGACGGCGGCCTGATCCAGGCCCTGGTCGAGTCCTGCCTCAAGGGCGGCAAGGGCGCGCGCGTCGTCATCCCCGACGGCGCCGACGCCTTTGTGACCCTCTTCTCCGAGTCGCAGGGCCGCGCGGTCGTCTCGGTCCCGCGCAGCGAGGAGCTCCGCTTCAACGACATGTGCGGCGCTCGCGGCCTGCCCGCGGCCCGTATCGGCGTCGTGGACGGCGACGTCATCGAGGTCCAGGGGGAGTTCACCATCCCGCTGGCTGAGCTGAAGCAGGTTCACGAGGCGACGATTCCGGCGCTGCTGGCCTGAGTCGGCGCGCGGGCGCGGCAGCGCGCCGGCGCGCATTCGGCGGCGCGCGCCGGTGTGAGTCGTGACGAGACGGTGGGTCCGTCCCCGGTGGGGGCGGGCCCACCGTCGTTCGCTGGGCGTCTTGAAGCGGTGCGTCTCGGAGCGGCGCGTCTCTACGGGGTGTTCACCCGGCCGGGACGGTGACCGGGCCCTTCGGCGGGGCAGGCCCGCCACCCCGCCCGCTCGCCGTCCCGCGCGTTGTCGTACCCCGCCACTACGCTCGGCCGCATGCCTCCCGCCCAGCGCAAGCCCCGCGCCCGTACGTACGACCCCGCGAAGGTGCGAGCCGCGCTCGTCGCGCAGGTGCGGGCTCTGCAACACGCGGTGGATCCGCTCTGCGCCGCCTCGGACGCCGGACTGCTGCTCGACGGGCCGACCCGGCTCGGGGACTGGACGGTGCGGGAGCTGATCGTGCACATCGCCGCGTGCCTGGACACGCTGCCGCGCCTGCTCGCCGAGCGGCCCGCGCCCGCCAAGGCCGAGCTGGACCTCCAGGGGTATCTGCGCGCCTTGCGCGGCCAGGCGGAGGAGATCGCCGGCGGGCTCGCGGCGGAGATGGCGGCGCTGCCCGGGTCGGCCGGCCCGAAGGCGGTGCGCGACCGGCTGGACGCCGCCGCCGACCGGTTCTGCGCGGCGGTCGCCGAGGCGGACGGCGCGACGCCCCTCGCGACCCGGTTCGGGGCGATGTCCGTCGACGACTTCCTGGTCACGCGCCTGCTGGAGACCGTCGTACACGGCGACGACCTGACGGCCGCGACCGGCGCGGCCATCGCCCACGACCGGCAGGCCCTGGCGACCGTCACCCGGCTCACCGCCGACGCGCTCGCCGCGAAGACCCCCGGCGGCTCGGTCGAGGTCCGGATTCCGCCGTTCGCCGTCGTCCAGTGCGTCGAGGGCCCGAAACACACCCGGGGCACCCCGCCCAACGTCGTCGAGACAGACCCCTGGACCTGGATCCGCCTCGCCACGGGCCGCGTCGAGTGGACCGACGCGGTTGACGCGGCGCTGGTCTCCGCGAGTGGCGAGCGGGCGGATCTCTCGGGGCAGCTTCCGGTGCTGGGCTAGCGCGCGCTGGGGCGGCGCGGTGGCCGGGTTGTTTGACCGGATCCGCGCGCCCGGTGGATTACGCGTCCTCCGGCCGCGCTGTCCTCAAGCGCCGGACGGGCTGAATTTTCAGGACAGCTGCCCACCGGGCAGACACGGATCACGCGCCCGGATACGGCAGCAACGTGCCGCAGCTCTGCCGAGAGCCCTGCCGCCGCTCCGCCGAGAGCCGCGGCCGAGAGCCGCCGACCCGACCCACCGGAGTGACCCTGCGCGTATGGCGGGAAGCCCTCCGTAGGATGCGACAAAGCACACAGGTCCCCGGTTCGGATGAACGTTGAACCTGGCCTAGACTCGGTGGCGTGTCTCGTGGTGATGGACGACTCAACCACGACCTTCTCCCCGGCGAGAAGGGCCCCCAAGACGCCTGCGGCGTTTTCGGAGTCTGGGCTCCCGGCGAAGAGGTCTCCAAGCTCACCTATTTCGGGCTGTACGCGCTACAGCACCGTGGACAGGAGTCCGCGGGCATCGCGGTGAGCAATGGCTCGCAGATCCTTGTTTTCAAGGACATGGGCCTGGTCTCGCAGGTCTTCGACGAAACTTCACTGGGCTCTCTCAAGGGCCACATCGCGGTCGGTCACTGCCGCTACTCCACCACCGGAGCCTCGGTGTGGGAGAACGCGCAGCCCACCTTCCGCGCGACCGCGCACGGCTCGATCGCGCTCGGTCACAACGGCAACCTGGTCAACACGGTGCAGCTCGCCGAGATGGCCGCCGAACTGCCCAAGGAGAACGGCCGGGCCACCCGGGTGGCCGCGACCAACGACACCGATCTCGTCACGGCGCTCCTCGCGGGCCAGGTGGACGAGGACGGCAAGCCGCTGACCGTCGAGCAGGCCGCGCCCATCGTGCTGCCCAAGGTGCTGGGCGCCTTCTCGCTCGTCTTCATGGACGAGCACACCCTCTATGCCGCCCGTGACCCGCAGGGCATCCGTCCGCTGGTCCTGGGACGGCTGGAGCGCGGCTGGGTGGTGGCGAGCGAGACCGCCGCCCTGGACATCTGCGGCGCGAGCTTCATCCGCGAGGTGGAGCCGGGCGAGATGATCGCGATCGACGAGGACGGCCTGCGCGCGACCCGCTTCGCCGAGGCCAAGCCCAAGGGCTGCGTCTTCGAGTACGTCTACCTCGCCCGCCCCGACACCGACATCGCCGGCCGCAATGTGTACCTCTCCCGCGTGGAGATGGGCCGCAGGCTGGCCGCCGAGGCCCCGGCGGACGCGGACCTGGTGATACCGACTCCGGAGTCCGGCACCCCGGCCGCGGTCGGTTACGCCGAGGCGAGCGGCATCCCGTACGGCTCGGGCCTGGTCAAGAACTCGTACGTCGGCCGGACCTTCATCCAGCCCTCGCAGACCATCCGGCAGCTCGGCATCCGGCTGAAGCTCAACCCGCTCAAGGAAGTCATCCGGGGCAAGCGCCTGGTGGTCGTGGACGACTCGATCGTCCGCGGCAACACCCAGCGCGCGCTGGTGCGGATGCTCCGGGAGGCCGGGGCCGCCGAGATCCACATCCGGATCTCGTCGCCGCCCATCAAGTGGCCGTGCTTCTTCGGCATCGACTTCGCCACCCGCGCCGAACTGATCGCCAACGGCCTCACGGTCGAGGAGATCGGCAAGTCGCTGGGCGCGGACTCGCTCGCGTACATCTCCACCGACGCGATGATCGAGGCGACCACCATCGCCAAGCCGAACCTGTGCCGGGCCTGCTTCGACGGTGAGTACCCGATGGACCTGCCCGACCCCGAGCTGCTCGGCAAGTACCTGCTGGAGGCCGAGGCCTCCGGTCAGGCCAAGCCGGATGTGGACGGCGTCGGAACGCTGGCCCCCGGGGTCGGCGGCGCCGACGCGCTGCGCCGCCCGTAGCGTTCGCGCTCGCATGACGCGCGCCCCAGCTCGTGAGGGGGGCGCGCGTCCCCGTACGCACGCCGTGCGTCGCCAACCGCTGTGCACCCCCAACACGAAAGTTCCCAGCAATGTCTGAGTCCTCCACTGGCGCAGCCGGGGCCAGTTACGCAGCCGCAGGTGTCGACATCGAGGCGGGCGACCGCGCGGTGGACCTGATGAAGCAGTGGGTGAAGAAGGCCACCAGGACCGAGGTCGTCGGCGGCCTCGGCGGTTTCGCCGGTCTCTTCGACGCCTCGGCGCTCAAGCGCTACGAGCGCCCGCTGCTCGCCTCGGCCACCGACGGCGTCGGCACCAAGGTCGACATCGCGCGCCGGCTCGGCGTGTACGACACCATCGGCCGGGACCTGGTCGGCATGGTCGTGGACGACCTGGTCGTGTGCGGCGCGGAGCCGCTGTTCATGACCGACTACATCTGCGTCGGCAAGGTCTACCCGGAGCGGGTCGCCGCGATCGTCAAGGGCATCGCCGAGGGCTGTGTGCTGGCGGGCTGCGCGCTCGTCGGCGGCGAGACCGCCGAGCACCCCGGACTGCTCGGCCCGGACGACTTCGACGTCGCCGGGGCCGGCACGGGCGTGGTGGAGGCCGACCGGGTGCTGGGCGCGGACCGTATCCGTACGGGGGACGCGGTGATCGCGATGGCGTCCTCCGGGCTTCACTCCAACGGGTACTCGCTGGTCCGCCACGTAGTCTTCGACCGGGCCGGCTGGTCGCTGGACCGGCAGGTCGCGGAGTTCGGCCGGACGCTCGGTGAGGAACTGCTGGAGCCGACCAAGATCTATTCGCTGGACTGCCTCGCGCTGATCCGGACCGGCGAGGTGCACGCCTTCTCGCACATCACCGGCGGCGGCCTCGCGAACAACCTCGCGCGGGTCGTCCCGGACGGGCTGCACGCGATCGTGGACCGCTCGACCTGGACGCCCGGCGCGGTCTTCGACGTGGTCGGCTCGGTCGGTTCGGTCGAGCGCCTGGAGCTGGAGAAGACGCTGAACATGGGCGTCGGCATGATGGCCGTCGTGCCGCAGCAGTCCGTCGAGGTGGCTCTGGCCACGCTCGCCGACCGGGGTGTGGACTCCTGGGTCGCGGGCGAGATCGTGGACCGTACGGCCACCGGCGAGCACGCCGGACCGGTCGGCATGATCGGCGACTACGACACCCAGGGCTGAGCGGCACCCAGGGCTGAGCGGCACCAGAGCTGAGCTGGGGTGCTCAGCCCAGCCCCCTGGCGGGTTCTCCACACGGCCCGGGTCGTACGCGGCCCGGGTCGTACGCGGCCCGGGTCGTACGCGGTCGGGCCGTAAGCGGCGCAGGCCGTACGCGGCAAGCCGTCGTCCGGAGAGCCCGCCGACTCGCGCCCCCGCCGCGTCACCGCCCCGCCTGCGTCACCGCCCTGAGACAGCAGCCCCGAGACAGCACAGAACCCGGTCCGGGGGCATCCCCTGGACCGGGTCAGTGGTCAGTCAAGAATTGTCCTGAAAGCGGTAGCGATCCACCAGCGATCACCACCGCGGGATTCAGGCGTGACGACGTTGCGAGGACGGGTCGGGCGACTGATCGTCGGCGTCCGTTTCCTCGTCGTCATAACGATCCACGTACTGTGCGTACGGGTCGTCCTGCTCCAGCTCATCGTCTTCAAGCGGCTCGCTGTTCGGCGGCTGCTTGATAGGCGATGCACCCAGCTCATTGGCCAGGCGCGAGAGATCGGTCCCGCCGCTGTTGTACTTCAGCTGGCGGGCGACCTTCGTCTGCTTGGCCTTGGCCCGGCCGCGCCCCATGGCTCGACCCCCTCAATGACGGGGCTCGACGGCCCCAGAGTCTTGACACGCGTTCATGAGTCGGAGCGGACTCTCACCCGAGAGACCGGTCCGTAGGGCTCCAACGGTACCTTCTTCCGCGGCCGTACGGTACGCCGCCCACAGGACGAGACGCCCGGCCGCTGCCGCCAGGAGCCCTGTCCTCGCTGGTCAGCCGCGATTTTGCGGGGTCTTGCGAACCGACCCGCCGAGTGGCCGTGAGCGAAGTCTCGCTCGCGCGTCGCGGGCGGGCCGGTTCCGGGCGCCGGCCGGCCCGCCGGAGGGCGGCGTTCAGCCGCCGGTCGGGCGTGCGGCCAGTGCCTCGGCCATCCGCTGCTCGGCGAGCCGGTCGGCGGCGGCGGCGGGCGGGATGCCGTCGGCCTTCGCCCGGTCGAATATGGCCAGGGTGGTGTCGAAGATCTTGGTCGCCTTGGCCTTGGCCCGGTCGAAATCGAAACCGTGCAGCTCATCGGCCACCTGGATGACGCCGCCCGCGTTCACGACGTAATCCGGCGCGTAGAGGATGCCGCGGTCGGCGAGGTCCTTCTCGACGCCGGGGTGCGCGAGCTGGTTGTTGGCCGCGCCGCAGACGATCTGCGCGGAGAGCGCGGGCACCGTCTCGTCGTCCAGCGCGCCGCCGAGCGCGCACGGGGCGTACACGTCGAGCGGGCTGCGGACCAGCAGCGCGGTGTTCGCGACGGCGGTCACCTGCGGGTGCTTGGCCAGCACCCGCTCGACCGCCTCGGTCCAGACGTCCGTGATGACGACCTCGGCGCCGTCCTCGATCAGGTGGTCGACGAGGTGGTGGCCCACCTTGCCGACCCCGGCCACGCCGACCCGCCGGCCGCGCAGCGTCGGCTCGCCCCACAGGTGCCGCGCGCTGGCGCGCATGCCCTGGAAGACGCCGAAGGCGGTGAGCACCGAGGAGTCGCCGCAGCCGCCGTTCTCGGGGGAGCGTCCGGTGGTCCAGGGGTTCTCGCGGGCGACGACGTCCATGTCGGCCACGTACGTGCCGACGTCGCAGGCGGTGACGTAGCGGCCGCCGAGCGAGGCCACGAAGCGGCCGTACGCGAGCAGCAGCTCCTCGCTCTTGAGGCCGTCGGGGGCCGCCGCGGGGTCGCCGATGATGACGGCCTTGCCGCCGCCGTGGTCGAGACCGGCCAGCGCGTTCTTGTACGACATGCCGCGGGCGAGGTTCAGCGCGTCCAGGACGGCTTCCTCGTCGGACGCGTAGGCGTGGAAGCGGGTGCCGCCGAGGGCGGGGCCCAGCGCGGTCGAGTGGATGGCGATGACGGCCTTGAGGCCGCTCGCACGGTCCTGGCAGAGCACGACCTGCTCGTGACCGCCCTGCTCGGACCGGAAGAGGGTGGACAGCACGCCGTGCCCGGTGGGGCCGTCGGCGCTGACGGTGGGTACGTCGGTCACGGTGGTGACTCCCGAAGACGTAGGGGGACGCCCTCCTACGGGTGGGGAGGGCCGGTCGCACAGAGCGTATGACCTACCGGTCGCTCCGATCACGGGGGTGCCGAGGATCACCCTCCCGGGGGCGGTCCGCGTGGGACGATTCGAGCCTCTTGCCCGGCCGGGCGATCATTCCCGGCCGCGGAATCGGTCCGGAAGGGATGGGCGTGGCCGTGTCGGCATCGGTAATGGTCCCGTACGCGGCGTACCTGCGGGTCTATGAGCCGCTGGCGGCCTTCCCCGAGCCCGAGCGCTCGCACTGGACCCGCTACGCGCAGCGCGAGCGGCTGCCCGACGCGCAGGACGAACTCCGCCGCTCGCTGGCCGCCCTGCTGGCGGTGCCGCCGGTCGCGGTGCCGGTTCGGGAGAGCGACGACGCCTTTGTGACGGTGCTGGACGGCGTGCTCTGCGTCTGCCCCTGGCGGACCAGGCTGCGCGGCTGGCTCGCGCTGGAGGAGCTCGCGGAGCTGCTGCCGGCCCGGGTGCTGGACGCGGCGGTGCCGCCGTTGGCGCGCGGGCAGGCCGCGGCGGACTACGAGCGGTGGCTGGAGCGCAATCCGGACGCCAGGCCGTGGATCCGTTCGGCGACCTGGTCCGTCCCGGTCCGCTGGTTCGTCCTCTTCGAGGACGCCGAGCGGGACTGGGAGAAGGGCGAGGCGGGCCTCGTGCTGCGCTACCGGACGCCGATGGCGCAGGCGCGGCGGCGGGTCGCGCGGGGGCTGCGGACGCTGCGCGAGACGCTCGGCGAGGGACCGCTGATCGACGATCTGGTGGAAGTCGGCCGGTGGCTGGAGGAGTTCCACCCGCGCGCGCTCGTCGAGCTGGACTACGGCGGGCTGGTGCACGGGGTGCCCGAGGAGCGGCTCGCCGACGACCACTCGGCGCTGGATGTGACCGAGGCGCTGGCGGCGCTGCGGGACGGCGACGGCGAGCGGGCCGGACGGGCGTACGGCCGACTGGTGGATCGTTGGCGCGAGGTGCGCTACCGCGGGCTGGCCAACTGACGGACGGCGGCGGCGCGCAGGGGCCCGGGACGTAGGTCCTGAGTCGGGCTATTGCCGCAAGAGTGATCTAAAGCACCGACTTCGGGCCTTGCGCGCATCCCCCACCCTCGTGCCAAAATAGGACAAGGAGTCTACGAACGGCTCCTTCCGTCCAACTAAGGGCGGATTGCTCGGTATTACGCCCTCTTGGTGGTTCTGGGTGCTCCTGGTTGTGCTGTGACTGATCGTCACGCAGTCGTGACTGTCCGCTATGGCATGGTCCATCGGGTTCCGTCGAGGTTGAACACCTCAGAGGGCAATTCCATCGGTTTGGCCGAGGTGGCTGGACGGATGGTGTAGTTGTAGTGCCGAGGACAAGCCGTTCGTCCTATAACCGACTCGTCCCGCGTCTGCCATTTCGGGCAACGCGGGTCAAGGTGCAGAATTTAGAGGAAAGAACCGTGATGGTTCGGTTCTCCCGAGGAGGCCGCTCATGACCGCTCGCACCCCTGATGCCGAGCCGCTGCTGACCCCGGCTGAGGTTGCCACGATGTTCCGCGTGGACCCGAAGACGGTCACGCGCTGGGCCAAGGCTGGCAAGCTCACGTCCATCCGCACGCTCGGAGGGCACCGGCGCTACCGCGAAGCGGAGGTCCGGGCACTGTTGGCGGGCATTCCGCAGCAGCGCAGCGAAGTCTGAACAACCGCAATACCGGGCATTTCAGGGCCCCCAGCCCTGATCTGCCCACCTGGCACCACACGACAGGCGCCTGTCCCCAACAGGCTCCACGCCCGCTCCGCCAGGGGTGCGTCGTCGATCGCGCTGGACTCCGCCGGGTCCAGCGCGATCTTTTTTGTCGTCCGGGGCCGGACGAGGCGGCGCGGGGCAAAGCTCCGCAAGGGCCCGAACCGGCCAACCTCGGCGCGTGCGGGGGCCGTCCGGCAGTGAGTGTCTGAGGTGTCCTGGGGGCGGTTTCCCGGATGTCCCAGGATGCCCCGGAGGGTGCCGGATGATCGGTGCAATTGCACATATTAAATTGACTGGTTGTAGGGAGGGGGTAAGTTCCCTCATTCCTCAAACCCGTTCGGTGACTCCCGTCACACTGCGACACGGTTGTAGTCCGCGCCATCGCTGCGGTAGAGGGGATCCCCCGGCCGCTCGTCCCTTCACCCTGCCACCGGAGAACGGCGTTGTGATCCGCCGTTGGTCACTCGGTGGGGGGACTTTCGCCCCCAGCTCCCCCGGAGGCATCCGCGTCGGCGTACGAGTCGGCCGGCGACTCCATGGCGAGCCGCAGCAGGCGCCGGCAGACCGGGCAGTGCCGGGTCAGATGCCGATATCCGGACGCTGCCGCGAGATGGGCGCGCAGCAGCGCTCGCGTCTCGTGCCTGGGGGTCGCCGTCATATGCCCTGGGTACTCGCGGCGCACACGGCGGTCAAGGCGCGGGGGACGGAACGGGCCACGGAGCCGCCCGGGCCCGCACCCGGGGGCTCATGGGCCGCTACGGGGCCGCCCAGCGGCCGTACAGGCCGGGAGGCGGGGCCGAGCGGGGGCGACGGCGGGACGCCGACGCGAGCGCGCCGCCCCGCCCCCGCCGCACGGCGAACACCCGCACCCGCACCCGGAATTTTGCGGGAAACGCGAGAAGGCCCGAACCCCCTGAGGGGTCCGGGCCTTTCGATCATGCGGTCCTGACGGGATTTGAACCCGCGGCCTCCACCTTGACAGGGTGGCGAGCACTCCAAGCTGCTCCACAGGACCAGATTCCGCAGCGTGTTGCGCGTTGCTGCGAAGTCAGACTGTACAGCAGGTCAGCGGGTGCGGTCGAACCCGTACGCCGGACCGACTCGACCGGCCCGGCGACCCGGACGAACCGTCAGACGAAGGAGTCGATCGCCTTCACGATCCGCTTGTCCGAGACCGGATAAGCGGTGCCCAGCGCATGCGCGAAGTAGCTGACCCGCAGCTCCTCGATCATCCAGCGGATGTCCAGCACACCCTGCGGAACGGGCTTGCCCGCCGGCAGCTGCTCCAGCAGCCAGGCGTACTCGTTCTGCATCTCGTGGACCTTCTCCATCCGGGTGGCGTCCCGTTGGGCGTTGTTCGGCATCTGCTGGAGCCGGCGGTCCACCGCCACCAGATAGCGCAGCAGGTCGGGCAGCCTGCGGACGCCGTGCGCGGTCACGAAGCCGGGCTGGATGAGCGCCGCCAGCTGCTCCTTGACGTCCGTCAGCGACGGCACGAGCACCAGCGACCGGGTCTCCTTGAGCCGCCGCTCGCACGCCGTCCAGGCGGCCAGCACCTGCTGCACCTGCTGCACGGTCGTCACCGTCACCGCGACGAGGTCGGCCCGTACGGCGTCCAGCAGCTTGCGGAAGGACTCCTCGTCCCAGGCCGGACCGCCGCGTACGGCGATCAGCCGGTCGGCGGCGGCGGTCACACAGTCGTCGAAGAGGGCCTGGACGCCGCCGTGCGGATTGCGGGCGAGCGCGAGCTTCGCGTGGTTGCCCAGCTTCTCCTGGGCGAACTTGGCGGGGTTCGTCTGGATGTTGAGCAGCACGAGCCGGCGGGTGCCGGGCCACATCGCCCGCTGCTGCTCCGCCTCGGTGTCGAAGAGCCGTACGGCGACCGAGGCGCCCTCGTCGACCAGCGCAGGGAACGCCTTGACCGGCTGGCCGGCCCGCCGGACCTCGAAGGTGCGGGGGAGCGCGCCGATCGTCCACTGGGTGAGGCCGCTGCGCTGTTCGATGCCCGGGGTGTCCGGCGCCGAGTCGAAGGCCTGGGTGATCGCGGCCTGCGTCTTCGGCTTGAGCCTCAGCTTGAGCGCTTCGAGGTCCTTGTCCTCGGCGAGCTTGCGCTTGCGCTCGTCGGTCACCCGGAAAGTGATCTTGAGGTGGTCGGGGATCTTGTCGAAGTCCCAGTCGTCGGGCGAGATCTTCACGCCGACCATGCGCTGGAGATCGCGGCCGAGGGTGGCCTCCAGCGGCTCCTGGAGCGGCACCGCCCTGGCCAGGAAGCGCTGGGCGAAGTTGGGCGCGGGGACGTAGTTGCGCCGGACCGGCTTGGGCAGCGAGCGGATCAGCTCGGTGACGAGCTGCTCGCGCAGCCCCGGGATCTGCCAGTCGAAGCCCTCAGCGGTGACCTGGTTGAGCACCTGGAGCGGGATGTGGACGGTCACGCCGTCCGCGTCCGCGCCCGGCTCGAACTGGTAGGTCACCGGGAACTTGAGCCGGTCCTGCCGCCAGGAGTCCGGATAGTCGTCCTTGTTGACGGCCTCGGCCTGCTCGTTGATGAGCATCGACTGCTCGAAGTTGAGCAGCTCGGGCGATTCCCGGTGCTGCTCCTTCCACCACGAGTCGAAGTGAGCGCCGGAGACGATGTGCTCGGGCAGCTTCTCGTCGTAGAAGTCGAACAGCGTCTCGTCGTCCACCAGGATGTCGCGGCGCCGCGCCCGGTGCTCCAACTCCTCGACCTCGCCGAGGAGTTTGCGGTTGTCGTGGAAGAACTGGTGGTGGGTGCGCCAGTCGCCCTCGACCAGCGCGTTGCGGATGAACAGGTCGCGGCTGGTCTCCTGGTCGATCCGGCCGTAGTTGACCTTGCGCTGGGCCACGATCGGGACGCCGTACAGCGTCACCCGCTCGTAGGCCATCACCGCGGCCATCTTCTGTTCCCAGTGCGGCTCGCTGTAGGTGCGCTTGACCAGGTGCTGGGCGAGCGGCTCGACCCACTCCGGCTCGATCTTCGCGTTGACCCGCGCCCACAGCCGGGAGGTCTCCACCAGCTCGGCCGACATGATCCAGCGCGGCTGCTTCTTGAACAGCGCCGAGCCGGGGAAGATCGCGAACTTTGCGCTGCGCGCGCCCAGGTACTCGTTCTTCTCGGTGTCCTTGAGCCCCAGGTGCGAAAGCAGACCGGCGAGCAGCGAGGTGTGCACCCGTTGCGGGTCGGCGGCGCTCTCGTCGCCCTTGGACTCCTCGATGTGGAGGCCCATGGTCTTGGCGACCGAACGGAGCTGGCTGTAGATGTCCTGCCACTCACGTATCCGCAGGTAGTTCAGGAACTCCGAGCGGCACATCCGGCGGAAGGCCGAGGAGGACAGCGTCTTCTGCTGGTCCTGGACGTAGCCCCACAGGTTGAGGAAGGCGAGGAAGTCGCTCGTCTCGTCCTTGAACCTGGCGTGATGCTGGTCGGCCTGCTGCTGCTTCTCGGAGGGCCGCTCGCGCGGGTCCTGGATGGACAGCGCGGAGGCGATCACCATGACCTCGCGTACGCAGCCGTTCTTGTCCGCTTCCAGCACCATCCGGGCCAGCCGCGGGTCCACCGGGAGCTGCGCGAGCTTGCGGCCGAGCGGGGTGAGCCGCTTTTTGTGGTCCTTCTCCTTCGGGTCCAGCGCGCCCAGCTCGTGCAGCAGGTCGACACCGTCCTTGATGTTGCGGCTGTCCGGCGGGTCGATGAAGGGGAACTTCGCGATGTCGCCGAGTCCGGCCGCGGTCATCTGGAGGATGACGGAGGCGAGGTTGGTCCGCAGGATTTCCGGGTCGGTGTACTCGGGCCGGCCGAGGAAGTCCTCCTCGGAGTACAGCCGGATGCAGATACCGTCGGAGGTACGGCCGCAGCGGCCCTTGCGCTGGTTGGCGCTGGCCTGCGAGACCCGCTCGATCGGCAGCCGCTGCACCTTGGTGCGATGGCTGTAACGGGAGATACGGGCCGACCCCGGGTCGATGACGTACCGGATGCCCGGAACGGTCAGCGAAGTCTCGGCGACGTTGGTCGCGAGCACCACCCGACGCCCGCTGTGCCGCTGGAAGACACGGTTCTGCTCGGCGTGCGAGAGCCTGGCGTAGAGCGGCAGCACCTCGGTGCGCCGCAGATTCCGCTTCTCCAAAGCGTCAGCGGTATCCCGGATCTCCCGCTCACCGGACAGAAAGACCAGCACATCACCACTGCCGTCCCCCTCGTCCTGCAACTCGTCCACGGCATCACAAATGGCGGTGATCTGATCCCGGTCACTGTCATCGGCTCCCTCTTCGAGCAGCGGCCGGTAGCGGACCTCGACGGGGAACGTACGGCCGGAGACCTCGACGATCGGGGCTTCGCCGAAGTGCCGGGAGAAGCGCTGCGGGTCGATCGTCGCCGAGGTGATGACGACCTTGAGGTCGGGACGGCGGGGCAGCAGCTGGGCGAGATAGCCGAGGATGAAGTCGATGTTGAGGCTTCGCTCGTGGGCCTCGTCGATGATGATCGTGTCGTACTGGCGCAGCTCGCGGTCGGTCTGGATCTCGGCGAGCAGAATGCCGTCCGTCATCAGCTTGAGCAGGGTGTTGCCGCCCACCTGGTCGGTGAACCGCACCTTCCAGCCGACGGCCTCGCCGAGCGGCGTGCGCATCTCCTCGGCCACGCGCTCCGCGACGGTGCGGGCCGCGATCCGGCGGGGCTGCGTATGCCCGATCAGCCCGCGCACGCCCCGGCCCAGCTCCATACAGATCTTCGGGATCTGGGTGGTCTTGCCGGACCCGGTCTCACCGGCGACGATCACGACCTGATGGTCCCGGATCGCCGCGAGGATCTCGTCCTTCTTCTGGCTGACCGGGAGCTGTTCGGGGTAGCTGATCAGGGGTGTGGCGGAGCGCCGCTGCTCGACGCGCGCCTCGGCGGCGTCGATGTCGGCGGAGATCTCGGTGAGCAGCGAGGTCTTGGCCTCGGGCTTGCGGACGCGACGCGCGCCATCGAGCCGGCGGCCGAGCCGCTGCTCGTCGCGCAGCATCAGTTCGGGCAGCCGGGCCTGCAGAGCTGCGAAGGACGGAGGCGCGGGCGAGGGCGCGGGCGAAGACGTGGACGTAGACATACCTGGCCAGGATCTCACCTCCGCGAAACCCGTGGCGAACCATTTCCGCCGGAACCTGGAAGCGAGGCGGTCGGAGCCGCGCAACGAGGATCGTTAGTATTTCCGGAGCGCCCCATATGCCCGCCCCCGACAAACCGGACGGCTCATGCCCAGCACCCGCAGCCACCAGCGCCGTTTCGCGCTGATCGCTGTCCTGCTGGCGCTGCTGGCAGCGCTCTTCTGCACAACGACCCCGGCGACCGCGAACACCGAAACGGTTCCGCCCGGGTCCACCGCGACGCAGACCACCGGGACCCAGCCCACCTCGGACCGGCTCACTCCGACCCAGCCCACCTCGGACCGGCTCACCTCGGCCCAACCCACCTCGGACCGGCTCACCCCGGACGACCACCCCGCGTTCCAGCACAACGCGAACGCGCAGGACGACGACACCCCCGGCTGCCGCAAGGGCGACCTGAAGAACCAGGGCGAAGACCCGGCCACGCCGCCCCGTACCGGCTCCGCGTACGACCACAGCCCCGCACCGGCCGTGCGCGCCGTGCCGGACTCCTGGACCGCCCTGGGCGCGGCCCACTCCCGCCCGGCCCCGAGAGGCCCGGCTCCCACCGCGCCAACGCCGGTCGAACTCTCTGTCCTACGGGTTTAGCAGCGCCGACGGCCATTCGAGCCGCCCGCCAGCCCGCCGCCTCAGTGGAGCCGGTCGCCAGTCGCCGACGAGACGCGAGGGGACGGGGCCGGAGGGGCGGTAGGTCCTGGACGCTGTCGTGTATTTGTGGGCCGCCAGGCCCGTAAATATACGGTCCAGGACCTACCGCCCCGCAGGCCCCGGCCCCGCACCGAAGTCACGCCCGCGCGCCCACCGAACCACCGAGCGGCGATCCCCTCACCCCGCAGCACAGAGGAGACCCGCATGCCTCCGTCCACCCACCCCAAGCCCACCGCACCCGGCTCAGACCCGAACCGAGGAGCCAACCGAGGAGCCAACCGGGGAGCCAACCGGGGAGCCAACCGAGGCCCCGGCAAGGCACCCGCGCAGGCCCCCCGCCGAGCCCCCAAACGAGGCATCGTCATCGCAGCCTGCGCAGCACTCGCGGCCCTGCTGCTCGGCCTGCTGTCCCAGTTCGCGACCGGCGGCGGGAGCACCGAGAGCAAGGACGCCCCCGCAGCCTCCGGATCCGGCGACCCGGCCGAGGGCGTCTACCCGGAGCTGGCCGCGCTCGCCCGCCGCGACGCGGGCGACAAGCTCGCGCAGGGCCGCGAGGACGCACCGGTCGTGCTCATCGAGTACGCCGACTTCAAGTGCTCGTTCTGCGGCAAGTTCGCCCGCGACACCGAGCCCAAGCTGGTCAAGAAGTACGTCGACTCCGGCGTGCTGCGCATCGAATGGCGCAACTTCCCGATCTTCGGCGCGGACTCGGACGCCGCCGCCCGCGCCTCCTGGGCCGCAGGCCGGCAGGGCAGGTTCTGGCAGTTCCACCAGGCCGCGTACGCCGACGAGCACGCCAAGGAGAAGGGCTTCGGCAAGGCGCGGCTGGACGAGGTCGCCCGCGAGGCGGGCGTACCTGACCTCGACCGGTTCCGCCGCGACCTGAGCGGCACGGCCGCGAAGGCGGCGGTCAAGCGGGACCCGGAGGAGGCGTACAAGCTGGGCGCGAGCAGCACCCCGTCATTCGTGATCAACGGACGCCCGATCGCGGGCGCGCAGCCGATGGAAGCCTTCACCCAGGCCATCGACGCGGCGGCCAAGACGGCCTCGTCCAAGCCGGCCCCGTCCAAGCCGAAGACGGGCAGCAAGCCCGGAGAGACAGACGCCAAGTGACGGACATCGGCTACCTGGCGGCCTTCCTCGGCGGCCTGCTGGCGCTGCTCAGCCCATGCAGCGCCCTCCTGCTCCCCGCCTTCTTCGCGTACTCCATCGACAACACCTCCCGGCTGCTCGCCCGCACCGGCATCTTCTACCTGGGCCTGGCGACCACCCTGGTCCCGCTGGGCGCCGCCGGCTCGTACGCGGGACGGCTCTTCTACGGCCACCGGGACACCCTCGTCGCGGCCGGCGGCTGGCTGATCATCGCGATGGGCCTGCTCCAGATCCTCGGCCTGGGCTTCGCGTCCCGCCGCCTCCAGCAGGCGTCCGGCCGCATCCGCCCGACGAGCGCGCTGTCCGTGTACGCGCTCGGCGCGGTCTACGGCCTGGCGGGCTTCTGCGCGGGCCCGATCCTGGGCAGCGTGCTGACCGTGGCCGCGGTGAGCGGCAGCCCCGTCTACGGCGGGGTGCTGCTCGCGGTGTACGCGCTGGGCATGGCGGTGCCGCTGTTCCTGCTCGCGCTGCTGTGGGAACGCTTCGACCTGGGCGGCCGGCGCTGGCTGCGCGGCCGGACCTTCCGGCTCGGTCCGGTGGAGCTGCACACCACCTCGCTGCTCTCCGGCCTCTTCTTCATCCTGCTGGGCGCGCTCTTCCTGATCTATGACGGGACGTCGGCGCTGCCCGGCCTGCTCAGCGTGGACGGCTCGTTCGCGGCGGAGAGCTGGGCGCAGCGGGTGGGCAAGTCGGTGCCGGACACGGAGCTGCTGATCGGCGTCGTGGCCGTGGTGGCGGTCGCGCTGCTGGGCCGTTGGTGGTGGCGGACCGAACCGGCTGAACCGGCTGAACTACCCGAACCGGCCGACCCGACCACCCCGACCACCGCCGACCCCCCGCCCCGCCACTGACTCAACATCAGCGACCCACCCCACCCACAACACCCGCCCCCGCCCGGCACCACACCCGGGCGGGCGGCCCGGGGCACTATGCCCCGGATGGGTGCTTTAGCGTGCTCTTATGACAGAACAGCACGACGAGTCCGCCCCGTTATCTTTTTCGTGGCCCCGCAATGGGGCTCCTGGCCCCCGGGTCCGGCATGACTATGTGCCCCCTGCCGCGCGTATGGCCTGGGGGGTGGTGTCACCGGGCCTGGGGCACCGCTTGACCGCTGA
>NZ_JAYMZR010000016.1:0-95831 GCF_035828615.1 Streptomyces sp. H27-D2
TCAGCGGTCAAGCGGTGCCCCAGGCCCGGTGACACCACCCCCCAGGCCATACGCGCGGCAGGGGGCACATAGTCATGCCGGACCCGGGGGCCAGGAGCCCCATTGCGGGGCCACGAAAAAGATAACGAGGGCCCCGCGCCCGCCGCCCCGGCGCGAGCCGACGGTGTACGGCCCCCGGTGCCGCGCCACCCCTGAACCGCCCCCGCCCAGCGCCCCGCCATCCGGCCCCCCCCGTCCGCCCGCGACCCGCGTCGCGAAGCGGATAGAACGGCCATACGCTCTCGAAGAGGCCACGCCGACGGCGCGCGGCTCGGCGAAGGGCGCGCGGCAGATGCGGCGAATGCGATGGGTGCCGTGGCGGCACGACCGCAAGACGTACGCGCGCACAGCGGCAGCCGTCGGCGCCGCGCTCGCCGTCCTCCTGATGTCGCCCGGCGCGCTCGGCACCACCGACGGCACCGGCGCCGCCCAGGCGGACGAACCGATCACGCTGGACCGCGACGGCCAGATCACCGACAAGGTCGGCGCGCTCGGCGACCGCAGGGGCGACGTCGCCCGCGCGCTCCGTCAGCTCGACACCGACCACCGCGTCCAGCTCTTCGTCGCCTACGTCCGCGACTTCTCCGGGATCGACGGCCAGGACTGGGCGAACACCACCGCCAACCGCAACGGCCTGGGCCAGAGCGACGTGCTGTTCGCCGTCGCCACCCACGACCGGCAGTACGCCGTCTCCGCCGACCAGGACAGCGGCATCACACAGCGCCGCTCGCGCGAGGTCAACAGCGACGCCGTCGAGCCGGCCCTGCGCGAGAACGACTGGGCTGGCGCGGCCATCGGCGCAGCCCACGGCTACGACGCGCTGCTCAGCGGCCGGCCCGTCTCCTCCCCCGCGCTCACCCCCGGCACGCCCGACCCCGGCGGCGTACCCGACCCGACCGGCGCCGCGCTGTGGGTTCCGGTGGCGGCCGTCGGCGGCGTCGGGGTGGCCGCCGTGTACCTCTACAAGCGGCGCTGGCGCGGGCGCGGCACGGCCGTCGGCGCGGACGAGGACGAGAACGGCTGGGCCCCGGACCGGAGCCGCAGACCGCTGCCGGAGCTGGACGCCGAGTCCCGACAGCTGCTCGTCGAGACCGACGACGCCATCCGCACCAGCGCGGAGGAACTCGGCTTCGCCTCGGCCCAGTTCGGCGACGAGACGGCCCGCCCCTTCGCCGCGGCGCTCGTCTACGCCAGGACCGAGCTGACCGAGGCTTTCCGGCTGCGCCAGCAGCTCGACGACGCGTTCCCCGGGAACGACGCGGCCAAGCGGACCATGACGGCCGAGATCATCACCCGCTGCGAGAACGCCAACCACCGACTCGACGCCGAGGCCGGTTCGTTCGACCAGTTGCGCGCCCTGGAGGCCAACCCGGGCCAGGTCCTCGACCAGGCCGAGGCGACCGCCCGCGCCCTCGCCCCCCGGGTGGCCGCCGCCGAGTCCGCGCTCGCCCCGCTCGCCCGGCGGTACGCCGACAACGCCCTGGCCCCGGTCACCGGCCACCCGGCGCGGGCCAGGGACCGGCTGGCGTTCGCCCAGTCGGCGCTGGCCGAGGCCCGGCAGGCGCTCGACGCCGAGGACAACAGCCGGGTCGCGGTCTCGGTGCGGACCGCCGAGAGCGCCCTCGACCAGACGGCCACCTTCGTGGACGCCATCAACCGCAGGGCCGAGGAACTGGCCGAGGCCGCCGCCGCGATCCCCGACGCGCTCACCGAGACCGGGACCGACCTCGCCGACGCCCGCGGGCTGCTCGAAGGCACCGCCCGGGGCGTCGCCGGCACCGATCTGCGCGGCCGCGTCGCCCGCGCCGAGGCGGTGGCCGCCGACGTACGGCAGGAGGCGGCGGCCGGCCACTGCGACCCGCTGTCCGCGCTGCGCAGGATCGAGGCGGCGCACAGCACGCTGAACGAGGCGCTGGCCGGGGCCCGCGAGCCCGAGGTGCGCGAGCAGCGGGCCCGCGGCCTGCTCGACCAGGTACTGCTGGCGGCCCGCAGCGAGGTCGGCGCCGCACAGGACTTCATCACCACCAACCGCGGCGGCATCGGCAGCCGGGCCCGCACCCGGCTGGCCGAGGCCGAACGCTGCCTGACCCAGGCGGCGGCGCTGACCCGTACGGACGCGGCGGGCGCGCTGCGCCAGGCCCAGCGGGCGGACGCCGCGGCCCAGCAGGCCGGGCAGCTCGCCGAGGAGGACGTCTCCGGCTACGGCGGCCCGTCCGGCCGTGGCGTCGCGGGCAAGGGCCGGGGCCGCGGAGGGCTCGGCGGCGGGGGCGGCATGGGCGGCGCGGTGCTCGGCGGGATGCTGGGCGGCGGCGGCCGGCAGGGCGGCTTCAGGGGCGGCGGCCCCGGCGGCGGGGGCAGCCCCGGCAGCTTCGGCGGCGGCGGTACGCGCGGCCGGATGGGCCGCGGCGGCAGGTCCTGAGGCAGTGTGTCCTGAGGCAGCGTCCGGAGCGGGCGGCGACGGCCGCCGGGCCGACCGTCGCAAGCCAGCCGGAGAGCGCCGGGCCGACCAGCGCGAGCCGGCCGGAGGTCGTCGACAGGCTCAAAGTCCGGCCTGGACCGGGTGAACCGGATGAAGACGAAGCTGGGGCTCAGAACAGGCTGAGCAGCGCCTCTGTCGGGTCCGGTGTCTCCGAGTCGCCGTTGGGCAGGGCCAGTTCGAACCAGACCGTCTTGCCGAGCGGGGTGCGCCTGCTGCGCCAGCCCGCGCTGAGCAGGCCGACCAGTTGCAGCCCGCGTCCGCCCTCGTCGGTGTCGCGGGCCCGGCGGCGGCGCGGTTGGACCAGGGCGCTGTCCCAGACTTCGCAGACGAGTGTGCGGTCCAGCAGCAGCCGGAGCCGGATGTCGCCGTGGCCGTGCCGCAGCGCGTTCGTGACCAGCTCGCTGACCAGCAGTTCGGTGGTGTCCACCAGCGCTTCGATGCCCCAGCTCGCCAGCTGGGTGCGGGCCAGCTCGCGGGCGCGGGCGACGGACTGGGCCTCGGGGGCCAGCTGCCAGTCGCCGACCGCGTCCTGTGGCAGGCCGTGCACCCGGGCCATCAGCAGCGCGATGTCGTCCTCGCCGTGGTGGATGTCGAGGGTGTTCAGGACGTGGTCGCAGACGTCCTCCAGCGGCTGGTCCGCCGTGCCCAGGGCCTCCCGGAACGCGCTGAGGCCCTCGTCCAGCGGGTGTTCCCGCGACTCGACGAGGCCGTCGGTGTAGAGCGCGAGCAGCGCGCCGTCCGGCAGTTCGACCTCGATCTCCTCGAACGGTTCGCCGCCGACGCCCAGCGGCATGCCGGGCGGGACCTCCAGCATCAGCGCCCGCTCGCCGGGCTCGACGAGGACGGGCGGCAGGTGGCCCGCGTTGGCGAACGTGCAGCGCCGGGTGACCGGGTCGTAGACGGCGTAGACGCAGGTGGCGAGGTAGACCTCGGAGAGGTCGGCGGAGTGGCCGCTGCCGTGCGCGGCTCCGTTGTCCCGCCCGCCGAGCCTGCCCTGCGAACGGCTGTCGGAGGCGAGCCGCCGGGAGGCGCTCGTGCCCGCCTGCGCGCCCCCCGGCGAGCCGCCCTGCGCCGCCAGGCCGCGGGCGATCTCGTCCAGCGCCGAGAGCACTTCGGCCGGTTCGAGGTCGAGCAGCGCCAAGGTGCGCACAGCGGTGCGCAGTTCGCCCATGGCGACGGCGGCGCGCAGCCCGCGCCCCATCACGTCGCCGACGACCAGGGCGGTGCGGTGGCCGGGCAGTTCGATGACGTCGAACCAGTCCCCGCCCACCTCGGTCGCGGTGGTGCCGGGCAGATAGCGGCACGCGATGTCGAGCCCCGCGGCCTCCGGATCGCCGGGCGGCAGCAGGCTGCGCTGGAGTATCAGCGCGCGCTCGTGCTCCCGGCGGTAGAGGCGGGCGTTGTCGATGCAGACGGCGGCGCGGGCGGCCAGTTCGACCGCGAGGGCGGTGTCCCGCTCGCCGAACGGCTCGCTGCCCTTCGTACGGGAGAACTGCGCCAGCCCGACCACCGTGTCGCGGGCGACCATCGGCACCGCGAGGGTGGACTGTACGACGACGCCCAGCTCCGGCGCCTCGTCGCTGTCCCAGCCCGGCACGACCTGGGCCTGGCTGGTACGCAGCGCCTCGGCCCAGGGGGAGTTGAACGGATAGCGGTGCACCGCGCCGACGGCGACCGGCAGCGGGTCGGTGGCGGGGTCGCCGTTGCTGGTGGTGGCCATCGGCGCGTCGGACACGGCGCTGGCGAAGGCGACCCGGCGCAGCTCGCCGCTGCCGTCGACGAGGCCGGGCGGGGCCTCGTCCCCGGCGAGCAGCCCTTGGTAGAGGTCGACGGAGGCGAGGTCGCAGAACTGCGGGACGGCGACGTCGAGCAGTTCCCTCGCGGTGGTCTCCAGGTCCAGTGAATTGCCTATCCGGGCGCCGGCCTCGTTGAGCAGGGCGAGGTTGCGGCGCGCGCTGGCGGCTTCCCGTTCGGCCCGCCGCCGGTTGGTGACGTCGGTGGCGAGGGCGGCCACCCCGATCGCGCGTCCACTGCCGCTGTGCAGGCGGTAGAGCGAGATCGCCCAGCGGCGGCGCTCCGGCTCGTCGGGCGCGAAGCCGACGAGCGGCATGTCCGTCACCGAGCTGCCGGTCTGCAGGACTTGGCGCAGCGCGGCGTTCAGCCGGTCGGCCTCGGGGCGGGACAGGAAGTCGTACGGGGTGCGGCCGCGGTGCGAGTCGGTGCTGCCGCCGAAGACTGTGGCGAAGCGCTCGTTGACCCGCAACAGTCGCAAGTCGGTCCCGAAGAGCAGGAATCCCATGGGAGATTGGCCGAAAACGGCCTGCGAGGCGGCGAGGTCGGTCTCGATGCGACGCAGCGCGCGGACGTCGACGACGATACACAGGGCGGCGTTCTCGTCGCGCTCGGTCCGGGTGGGCATCACGTAAATCTCGGCGAGGCCGTGGGCCGCGCCCCCGGCGTCGGCGGCCTCGGCCGCCTCGGCGACCTCGGGGTCCTCGTACGGGCCGTCCGCGTCGCGGTACCGGCCGTCGCTGGTCATCCGGAAGGGGACGAGGCCGGTCCACTCGCGGCCGTCCATGATCTCGGCGACCTTGCGGTGGCCGCGCTCCCGCAGCTCGGGCGGCATGAAGGCCTCGATCGGGTCCCTGCCCACCGCGCGCCGCGCGGGGATGCCCAGCAGTTCGGCGGCCCGTTCACTCCACTGTTCGATGCGGCCGTCGGGACCGAGGGAGAACGACGCGACGCGGATGTGGTCGTAGATCGAACCGGGCGGGCTGCTCTGCCACATCGGCAGCGTCACTGCTCCGGTCCCGTCCTCGGGCGACCCGCCGTCGGGCGTCTCCGCCTGCGGTGACCTCTCGTTCACGCGCCCGTCCCCTCCAGCTCATCGTGCTCGGACCGGCCTGAGCCGAGTATCCAGCACCGTGGCCGTCCGGAACACAGCCTTCACGATCACAGCACGGTTTCAACCACTTGCTCAGGAGCCGATAAGTACCGAGTCGCCGCGACCGGGTGTTCCTCTTCTCTCCTAACCGGGCAAGGTCAGCTCGAACCACACCGTCTTGCCTGTCTTTCCATGCCGGGTCCCCCAGCGGCGCGATGTACAGGCGACGAGCTGCAATCCCCGGCCCCCCTCGTCCTCCGGTGCGGAAACACGTTCGCGTGGGGGGTCCGGCAACGGATCGGAGACCTCTACGACCAGCGCGGTGTCCCGTGGCCGGGCGATCCGGACGCCGATCGGGCCGCTCGCGTGCCGCAGCGAATTGGTGACCAGTTCACTGACCAGCAGCACAGTGATATCGGTCACGCCGTCCAGTCCCCAGTCGAGCAGCGTGCCGCGCACGACATCGCGGGCGGTGCGTACGGCGTCGGGCTCGGCCGGGAAACTCCACTCGGCGAGCGCGACGCCGGGCGCTCCGCCGACGCGCGGCATGCCCGGCATGGGCTCTCCGGGCGGGACGGAGGGCACCGGGCGGGCGGGGCGGGATTCGGGCTCGGGCTCGGGCTCGGGCTCGGGCTCGGGCTGGGATTCGGGGGGCTGGGGCTGATGTTCGGACTCGGACTCGGCCTGGGACTCCGGAGTGGGCCGGGGTGGCGGCTGCCGGGCGGGCCGGGAGCTCCAGGGCTGCCGGGACGTCCGGGACGTCCGGGACGACAGGGCTGGCGATACCGCAGGGCCGGGTGGTGCGTGCGGGACGGAGGGATCAAAAGCCCCTACGGTTTCGCTCACGCCGACCACTTCCCAGACCGGTGACGGGCCCCACCGGCATGCCCGGCTTTGGGGAGGATAATGACCCCATACCCGAAATCCAGGTATATCTATCGCTATAAGCGGTTCGATATGGTACGAACGGCCCTACTGAGGGCTCCTCCGGGGCCCACCGGACCTATCCGGTCAGCTCGCCGCCGCCGCCAGCAGCCGCATCGCCTCGGCGACCGCCGGACGGTCCTCGTCCAGCCAGTCGACCTGGTCGACCTGCCCGGGCTCCAGCCAGCGCAGCTGATCGTGGTCCTCCAGCGGTCGCGGCTCCCCGGCGATCAACGTCGCCGTCCAGACCTGGAGGACGTACCCCGGCTTGAGCGGCCACTCCCCCGGAATCCGCTGCGAGGGGGCGGCCTCGACGCCCAACTCCTCGCGCAATTCGCGCACCAGCGCCCGCTCGGGCGTCTCGCCGGGTTCGACCTTGCCGCCCGGGAGTTCCCACCGGCCGGCCAGCGCGGGCGGCGCGCTGCGCCGCGCGGCCAGCAACCGCCCCCGGTCGAAGACCGCTCCACCGACCACCACGCGCACTGTCATACCGGGCAGCCTACGGGGGGCGCGGCGGCGGGCCCTGCGCGTATGCCGGTCCGGGAGCCGGCTGCGGCGGGGCCGCGGACGCCGGCGCGAATTCACCGGATCCACTGGACGCACGGGAGCCGGCACACCGAGCGGTTTTCCGCAGACCCCCGCGGATTTCAGGAGACGCCGCGCGCGACCCGCTCCACCACGTACAACTGCGCGTCCCCGCTCGCATCGAGCCGCTCGGCCACCTGCTGGGCCTCGGCCCGGGTCGCATAACGGCCGACGCGGTACCGGTTGCCGTTGTCGTCCTCACGCACGACGAGCCACGGCAGGACCGCGCCGCTGTCACTCATCTCGCCCCTCCGTCCGCCGCCGTACGCGCGGTCGCGCGCCCCTGGAGCCTCGTTGCCGAAACCGCGATACGCATATGCCCGAGCGTACGCCCGACCTTTACTCAGCGGATACGGCTTTACACAATGAGGCACCGAACCGGCCATCCCGCACGCGCCGGTGGCGCGGACCGGCGCGCGAGCGGAGGGGCGCACGCCGGGGCGCGAAACCCGCGCGCGACGGCAGGGTCAGGGGAACGGAACGGGCTGGCCCCGCCAGCCCACGGCGACCCCTCACTTCACCGGCAGGTGATACGCGATGCGGTATCCCGCCGCCAGCACCACGACGTCCGCCGTCTCGACCGGCTGGCGGCCCGCGAAGAACGTCCGGGCGATGACCAGCACCGCGTGGCCCGGCACCCCGCCCAGGGCCATCGCCTCTTCCGCGAGTCCGGGCCGGGCGCCGACCTGCTCCACCACGTTGTCGACGATCAGGTCGATCGCCGCCATCCGCTCCGCGACCCCGCGGCCCGCGAGCGGTCCCTCCTCGGGCAGCATCACCGGCGTGCGCCCGGTGAGGGCGAGCGGCTCCCAGGACGTGGACAGCATCGTGGGCTCCCCCTCCGTCCGGAAGAGGTAGCGGGTCCGCATGACGCGGTCGCCGGGCTCGATGCGCAGCCGCTGCGCGATGGGCTCGTCCGCCTTGTCCTGCTCGCTGTTGGACTCCCAGGTGCCGCGCACCTGGTCGTCGCCCTGCTCCTGCCGGAACGGGGTGGAGCCGCCGATCGTGCGGTATCCCTTGCGCACCAGGCGGCGGGGCACGGGCTGTTCGCGGACGTACGTCCCGGAACCGGAGCGGCCCTCGACCAGGCCCTCGGCCATCAGCACCTTGCGGGCCTCCAGCGCGACGGTGTCGGAGACGCCGTACTCCTCGCGGATGCGCGCCTGCGAGGGGAGCCGGGTATGCGGCGGCAACGAGCCGTCCGCGATCTTCTGGCGCAGATCGCCGGCGACGCGAAGATACGCGGGCTGGTCACCGAAAGACACGTGCCCTCCCAACAGGTTGACAGTGAGCAACACCTTGGCAACCGTGGGTTGTTGACTGCAAGTGAAGGCCAGCAATTCACTCGATGTGATGACTTGCTGCTCAGCACGCATATCGCGGGCGCTCACTGGACAGCCGCCGCCCGCCACGGCAGGCGCTCCGGGGCCCTTACGGGCCGGTATGTGCCACGATCGAGGGAGAGCCGGGGCCGCCCCGAAGCGGGGCCGCGAGCGGGCGCACGACTCCGCGGCGCGCGCCCCGCGCCGCGCGCCCCGCGCAGCCGCCCCGCACCCCCGGAGGAGCAAGCCGTGGCCGACACCCTCACCCCCATGCCCGACGACTGGCAGCGCGCCCTCGCCGTCGTCGCCCACCCCGATGACCTGGAGTACGGCGCGGCCGCCGCCGTGGCCGAGTGGACGGACGCCGGTCGCGAGATCGTCTATCTGCTGGTGACCCGCGGCGAATCGGGGATCGGCGGGCTCGGGCCGAAGGAGTGCGCCGTGGTCCGCGAGGCGGAGCAGCGGGCGAGCGCGGCGGCCGTCGGGGTCACGGCCGTGGAGTTCCTGGACCACCCCGACGGCGTCATCGAGGCCGGGCTCCGGCTGCGCAAGGAGTTGTCGGCCGCCATCCGCAGCCACCGCCCCGAGCTGCTGATCACTCTCAACCACCACGACACCTGGGGCGGCGCCAACTGGAACACCCCGGACCACCGGGTGGTCGGGCGGGCGGTGCTGGACGCCGCGATGGACGCGGGCAACCGCTGGATTTTCCCGGAGCTGGTCGCGGCGGGCCTGGAGCCGTGGGACGGAGTGCGCTGGACGGCCGTCGCCGGCTCCCCGGAGGCGACGCACGCCGTGGAGGTCTCGTCCGGGGTGGAGCGCGCGATCACCTCGCTGGCCGAACACAGCGCATACATCTCCGCGTTGACGGACGGCGATCCGCACGACTACGCACGCGGTTTCATCGAGCACATGCTGGAAATGGGCGGCCAGCGCTACCGGGGCAACCCCACCGTCACCTTCCAGCTCTATCCGCGCTGAGCAACTGCTGAGCGAGCGCTGAGCGACTACAGCCGCACTGACCGGCCGTATCCACGCCGACCGGCTGCATTCCACACTGGTCCAAGCCGCCCGGCAGGCCGCCCGCCTCCGCACGTTCCCGCCCCCGCACCGCACCACACGTACCCCATTTGAGTAATTGCATATTTACTGCAATCCATTCGATCCTGATCCCGCCACCCGGACGGCATGGCGAACGCGATCGACGTGGGACGAGGGTGGATCAGGGTGCGGAAACCGTTATGCCGAATCGTCCGTTCGCGGGTCCGTTCGGTGCTGCCCAGCCGGGCGGATCTCGCTTCGATGGGCCGCGCCCCGCGCCGTGACCTGCTCGCCGGGCTCACCGTCGCGATCGTCGCCCTCCCGCTCGCCCTGGGCTTCGGCATCTCCTCCGGGCTCGGCGCGATCTCCTCCGGGCTCGGCGCGGCGGCGGGGCTCGCGACCGCCGTGGTCGCGGGGGCGCTGGCCGCGGTCTTCGGCGGCTCCCACTTCCAGGTCTCCGGGCCGACCGGTGCGATGACCGTGGTGCTGGTGCCGATCACGCACGCCCATGGGGCGGCCGGCGTGTAGCGGTCGGACTGCTGGCCGGCGGCCTGCTGATCGTCCTGGCGCTGGCCCGCGCCGGCAAGTACATGGCGTATGTGCCCGCCCCCGTGGTCGAGGGCTTCACCATCGGCATCGCCTGCGTCATCGGCCTGCAACAGATCCCGGCCGCCCTGGGCGTGCCCGCCGTGGAGGGCGCCAAGGTCACCGTGACGGCCTTCCGGGCCGCCATGGACTTCGTACGCGCCCCGCACTGGTCCGTCATCGCGCTCGCGGCGGCGGTGGCCGCTCTGATGCTGCTCGGCTCCCGGTGGCGGCCGACCGTCCCGTTCTCGCTGCCGGCCGTCGCCGCCGCCACCCTCGGGGCGCAGGCGCTGCATCTCGACGTCGCCCGGATCGGCCGGCTGCCCGACGGGCTGCCCGCGCCCTCGCTGGGCTTCCTCGACCTCTCCGCGGTCGCCGACGTATCGGTGATCATCCTGCGGATGTCGCGGGTCACCACGATCGACGCCAGCGGGGCGCTCGTCCTCAAGGACGTGATCGAGAAACTGGAGAAGCGAGGCATCATGGTGTTGGTCTCCGGCATCCGCGACGGCCATCACCGGCCCCTCGCAGCCCTCGGCGTGATCACCCGGCTCGACGCGGCCGGCCTGGTCCGCGACAGCACCCCGGAGGCGATAGCCACCGAACGCGCCCGCCTGCACCTCGCGGGCGTGCTGCCCGCCGCACCGAGCGGGCCATCGGACGACAGGACGTGACGGAACGGATGGACACCTCCGACGAGAAGACGTTCTCACGGCACCTGTGGTGGCGGGTGGGCTACTTCCTGTTCGCCATCCACATCGTCGCGTTCGTCATGATCATCGCGGTGACGCACGCCCCACGCTGAGCCGGCGCGCGGGCGCACGCGGTGCCGCACGCCCCGCGCGCTGCCGCCCACCGCGCGCCGCCCCGCGCCGCCGCCCTTCTTTCCCGTTTCACGCCAAAACCGCCCGACCCGCTCCATCGCAGGTCGGACGGCTCATCTCGGCGTCATCCACAGATCGCCCCGGGTCAGCCACCGCTCTTGCGCCGGAACGTGCGCTGGGGGTTCACCGGCCCGTGTGCACCGTGGATCTTCGACTTCGCGTCCGACCCGCCCGAAGCGGCACTGCCCTGCGGGCCCCGCTTGCGCTCCAGGGCCTCCCGGAACTTGCGCTTCACTTCGTCTTCAGGATGCTCTTGCGGTGCTGCGCCTTCGGCCATGGTGTCTCCTGAGTTCGAGTGCTTCACCGCAAAGCGTCGCATGTTTGCCGACGCTTGGCCCCACCGTTTTCGCGTCCCCGGGAGCAGCGCTCAATTCCACTCGCACGCCGTCCCGTCGTCGTCCCGGTCGAGCTGCGGGCGATAGCCGGGCTCGCCCGCTCTGAACGGACCCGCGCCCCGGTCGTGGGCGTCCCCGCAGCTCTTGAAGTAGGCCGCACCACCCGGCGCATCCGGCCCGGCGCGCTCCGCCTCGCGAATGTTCGCGCCGGTGATCCGATCGTCACTCACGGTGTACGTGCCCCGGAACCAGCGGCTCGTGCCATCGGTCTGCACAGCCTCCAGCGCGACGTCGACCGATCCGCCGTCGCTCTCCAGCACGGTCACCTTGTCCTCGGCCAGCCCCTCAAAGCCCGCCGCGTAGGACTCGTACGACGACGCGAAGCGGCTGCCGCCCATGTTCCACGCTGCCCGGTAGTCTCCGGCGTTGATCGCGGCGTAGTAGGCCAGCACCACCGCCCGGGACGCCGGCTCGCGAACCTCGACGTCCGAGGAACCACGGGCGGTCGGCGGCGCGGGGGCGGCGGTCGAGGGCGGCGGCGCTGTGGCTGTCGCCGTGGACGGCTCCGTTCCGGCCTCGCTCCCGCTGCGCTCCGTCTCGGTACGCGTCACGGTGACCGAGGACGAATCGGATGGGGACTCCCCACCGCCGCACCCCGCGAGAACGACCGCGACAGCGGATGCGGCCGCGGCGAAGGCGGCACCGGATCTGAGCGGGGCGCGCCGATACATCGTGTCCTCCCGACCGCTCGCCGGGTTGCCGCGGTCAGCTGCGCGGATCGCGGCGAGCTCCCGTCCCATACTCCGCCGGTCGGGCGGGCGGCTCCACTCGGACGGACGGACGAACGGCCGCGGGCGCAGCCGATGGCCCCCGTGGCGCTTGGAGCCTCTGGCGCTTGGGGACCCCCTGGCGCTTGGAGCCCGCGACGCTCAGCGGGGTCCATCGCCGCTCCGCGGGTCGGGTCAGCCGGCCGCCGCACGGGCCGCCGTGCGCCAGGACGGCAGGAGCTCGTCCAGCAGGGCCTCCGTGCGGGCCGGGAGGCCGCGCGCGCCACCGCTCAGCTGGTGATTGCGGGCGACGAGGGTCATCGCCGTCGACTCCAGGAGGGCGGTGTCCGCCGTGCTGTGGGCGGCGCGGAGGAGTTCGTTCCACAGGCGCTCGTCCGTCGGGGTGGTGAGCAGGCCCGCGTTGAGGGCCTCGATGGCGGGCGTCGGATCGCCCGCCTCCAAATGGTGCGCCGACAGCGCCAGCGCCACGTCGGCGACCAGCAGCGGCAGCTGGGCGTCGATGATCTCGTGCGAGAGCCAGCCGTAACGGCCCGCCGGCCGGTTGGCGAGGAGCGGGCCGCGCGCCAGCGCCATCGCGTCGGTGAGCATCCGCTCCCGTACCGAAGCGCGCCGGGCGCCCCGCCCGACGGTCGCCTCGTGATGCAGCGTGCGCAATACGTCCAGGTCGGAGACGACGGACGGGGCGAGAGTGAGCCGGCCGGCGGCATCGGTGCCCAGGCGCGTCGCGCCGCCCGGGTCGGCGCCGAGCCAGCCGCGCAGCCGCTCGACGAGGGCGTCGCGGACGTCATCGGTCACCCCGCGCGGCCACAGCCCCGAAGCCAGCACACGCGGGTGCACGCCCTCGCGGTGGAGCAGCAGCATGGCCAGCGCCTCGTGTAGCAGTGGGCCGCGCTCGTCGTCCGGGGCGTCGAGGCCCATGACCTCGTACGGGCCGACGAGGCGCGCGTAGACGGCGGGCCGGCCGCGCTCGGTGACGTCCACCATGAAGGGAAGGCCGGTCGGGTCCGCGTCACGGTCGTCCCCGCCGTCGGGAGCCGCGTCGGCGAAGAGCCGGACCACCGCCTCGTACTGGGCCCGGGGCAGCAGCTGCGCCTTGAGGTCCAGGCCGAGCAGCGGCGCCAGCAGGCGTCCCGCGGAGGTGACTTCGAGCTCCCAGGTCGCGCCGGGCACGGCCGCCTGACTGCCCACGAGGTATCCGATGCCCAACCGGCCGGAGTCGACCGCGAGTTCGGCGATCCTGCCGGCCTGCTCCGCTGTCGGCTCGGCGGCGACGAGCGCCAGGTGCGGCGCCCACTGGGTGTGCTGCGCCTGGCCGGTACGCCCGGTGAGCACCGAGTCGTGGCCGGCTCTCCCGAGCGCGCCGCGCCGCTGCTGGGTCTCGGCGTCCATGGTCTCGATCAGCGCCTCGACGTCCTCGACGTGGCGGACGCGGGTGGGGGCGAGCGCGCCGAGTTCCGCGCCGAATCCGACGAGGGTCACGGTCAGCCGGTCCGACCAGCCGCTGGTCGCGAGCTCGGCGGCGACCGAGGCGAAGACGGCGGTGCGGTCCGGCTCCGCGCCGGTCAGCGAGACGAGGCCGGGGACGGCCTCCAGGTTCAGCAGCAGCCGGGCGTCGTCCAGGCTGCCGAGGCTGACCAGACCCGGGTACGGCGCGGCGGCGGCGCGGTCGTCCGCGGCGTCGGCGGCGTCGGCGGGGATGTCGGCCCGCCGGACGCGCCAGAACGTCTGGTCCTGGCCGGGCTGCCACGGGCCCGGAGGCTGGCCCGCCGGGTGCGCGAGCTGAAGGTTGATCTCTCCCTCGGTGAGCCAGGCCGCGTAGACGGTCGGCAGCGTGCGCGACGCCTCGGAGGAGGACGCCAGCGCGCGCAGGGCGCGGTCCAGGTCCCGCACCGCGTCGGGGTCGGCACCGACCAGCAGGGCGTCCTGCGCGTCGGCAGCCGCGCCGGTGGGCGTGGGGAGCGCCGGAGTACGGCGGCCGACCGCGCCCATGGCGGACTGCCACAGCGTCGTACGGCGTCGGCGGCCGAGCGCCACGAGCACACCGGCGGCGAGCAGCGGAGCCCCGATGAGCGCGTCGGAGAGGCCGAAACCCGAGGCGGCGGAGCCGGCGGTGACCTGCTCCGCGCCGGAGTCGGGGCCGGCGGGGCGCGGTGCCTGGGAAGGCGTCTGGGCAGGTGTCTGGGACGGCTGGGACGGTGTTTCGGGAGCGGCCGGGGAGGGCTGAACTTGGTCACCGCTGCCGCCGGCGGGCTGCTGAGCGCCGATCTGTTCCGCGCCCCGTTCCGTGCCCCGTTCCACGCCCCGTTCCACGCCCCGTTCCGCGCGCTGTTCGCCCGCGTGCGGGCTCGTCCGGTCGTAGTCGTGGATCTGCCCGTGTACCTCTTCGGAGACCTTCGGCGCCTCGTCGGGCATCTGGACGACTTCACCGCCGTGCGCGTCGGCCGGCATCTCCATGATCCAGCCGGGGCGGATCAGACTGGCCTGGGACAGCCGCGAACCGTCCGGCTGCACGCGGTCCTTGTTGAGCTCGTAGATCTCCTTGTAGCGGCGGCCGTCGTCGAGGTGCCGCTCGGCGACTTCCCAGAGCGAGTCGTGGTGGCGGCCCTCCGGAGGCTGGATGCGGTAGAACTTCGTGTCCTCGTCCTGGGCCACCGCCGTGTGCCCGCCGACCGCTGCCGCGTGCTTCTCGGCGCCCTGAGCGCGGTGTGCGGTCTCGGCCCCGCCCTGCCGCTGCGCGTGCTGCCCGGGGCTCTGCTGCGCGGCGGCGGCGACGGTGGGCCGGCCGGTGTCCTCGAACGCGTTGCCGATCTGCGACAGCCCCGGCGTCAGACTCGCCGCGGTCGCTCCGAGCAGCAGTACGGCGGCGACCAACTGCCGAGCCAGCAGCTGACTCGGCCCGGCACCCGGAATACGGGAGGGCACACCGACACCCGAGAACTCCGCCCTCGCCTCGACCAGCACACAGGCCGCGAACTGCGCCCAGGCAACCCAGACCACCACCGTCAGCACCCTGATGAAGACGGAGGTGGTGATCTCCTGCTGCAACGTGTCGACGGACGGCAGCGAGTGCGGCAACGGCCACCCGACGAAGTACGCGAGCGCACCGGGCACGCCGACGACCAGCACGGCCAGCGCGAGGAACGCCAGGAACGCCTTGCCGAAATCACCTGCCGTACGGCGGCGTCGGGGCAACGGCCGCGGCTGAGTGTTCGCGCTTCGGACGGGGCGGGCTGTGCGCGCCATGGCGGGGATTCCTATGTCTTCGTGAGTCGCCTGTGCGGGATGGGTGGTTGAGCGCCGAGCCTAGTCAGCGGGCCGAGGGGTGTCGAAGCACGTCCGGGCGGGGCTCCGCGCGGGGCCGCGGGCCGGACTCCAGTCCGGGCTCAGGGCTGAGTCCGGGCCGGAGTCCGGGCCGGAGTCCGGGCCGGAGTCCGGGCCGGAGTCCGGGCCGGAGTCCGGGCCGGGAACAGGGCCGGGAACAGGGCCGGGAACGCTGGCGTCATGCCCACTGAAGAGTCTCAGCGACGGTGTCGAACAACTCCTCCATCCGATCCGCCAGCGGCTCAATGGGAGTTGAGAACGCCATCATGAGCCAGGCGCTGCTGGCCGGGATGGGCACGTGAAAGGTGACCGTCGTGGTGGGGAGGGTGTTGCCCATCTGAGTGTCCGGCGAGGGCGCTTCCTTCCGCCGTTCCCGCACAGCACGCCCCGCCACCGGAAGCTCGACCACACGCACGTCGCGCCCGGACCCCCGCAGACTGTCCGCCAACTCGTGCACGGTGGCGGACCCCGGCCACGCGTCCGGTGGAGGCATGGTGACGAGCAGCGACGACGCGAGCGGCAGGGAGCCCACGGACAGCGTCGAGAGATAGAGCTCCATACCGCCGACCTTGTACGCCTCCTTGGCCCGCTTCTGCAGCTCCCGCATGAACTGCTCCTTGAGATGCGGAGCGTTGTCGAGGCCGCGGAACTGGTATTCGGCGAGGGCCACGATGCTGCGGTCACGGTCATCGGGATCGAGCTTCAGTTGGAACCAGCCGTACGGGACAACCAGGTTGTAGTCCTTGGGAGGTGATTCCCACTGAGCGTTTTCGTCGTTGCCAGGCACTGGTGCGGTCACTTTCGGGATTCCGGGTCGATCTCGTTGCCGTTCTCGTCGAGGGGGATGAGGGTCAGGGAGGGCATCAAGCCATCCGTCAACTCCGTCAGTTCCTCGGTGAATTCAAAGTCTTCCCATCGGACAGTGACGACCACGACATTGTTGGTGGTCGGTGGGCAAACCGCGAACCGCACAATCTCGATGAGGCGGCGCCCAAAGCCAAGCACTCCCTTGGTCCGGAATGTCGCCTGCACCCGAACTGCAGGTCCGGCCGGAAGGTCCAGATAGGCCACATCGGGTTCTCCGGTGATTTCAACGTCTTTCCATTCCTGCAGCAGGGGCTGAATGTCGGCAGGAGTGGGGTAGACACCTTCATCACGATAGACATCAATTTCCAGATTGGCGAGGTTCACGCCGGTGTCCGTGTAGTAGGCACCCGTGAGAACTGAACCGCTCTTGTTCGCCTCAAGCGCCAGTCGCGACATTTCCTTTGAAAGGTCTCCCTTGCGAACAGTCAACTTCAGCGGATTGAACTGCTCCACTTCCTTTCGAGCCAATTCATCCGCGTCCGCACGCAGATCGCTATCCAGCGTCAGAACGACCCAACCTGACTGGAGATCCAGTCGGCAGGTGTAATCATCGCACTCCGGGACCCCACTGTCCGAAACGCTCATATTATCCTCCTTCTTAGCTCAGCAGTGGATTTACGTTGCTATCGATGGACAACCCACCGCCAGTCACCGCAGTACCCGTACCTGTCAGAATCATGGCCCTTGTAGCGATCTTATTGACGGCCGGAATATCACTCAATTCTTGCGCCGCATATTTCGCACCTTTTAGATCCGAGGCAACGCTTGGATCTGCGATAGAAAATGACCGAAGGGGGCCCATAACGGGTCCGCCGCGACTACGCATCTCATTCCACGACGCCTTGTAGTTGCCAGCCCCAGGCTTAAGCGTCTTAGCGCTACCCAACGTCGCTTTCCACCCATTCAACGTGAGTACATCACTGAATGGCTCTCTCAATGACTTCAGCATGTCTTTCATGCTGATTTTGGAACTCCCTCCAGCAATTTTATTCAGCTTTTTCTCGCTTCTCCGAAACTCCCTCGCCGTAGTGCGGACACCAGGCTTGCCGCCTGCCTTCCGGAGCCGATAAAGCGCCCTCCCCGCAAATTTCCCGGCGATTTTACCAAACGCCTTCCCCACCCCCATCATCAGAAACCCCAACGCAGCAAACCCAAGGTCCATCAAATCAGCCTGCCCCCGACTGAACTGAACCAACGTACAAACAAGGTTCACCAGTGTCGCCACCATGGCAATCGCACCCAGCACACCAGCAAGCGCCTGCCCAATGACCGGAATCCAACCTACAAGCATTGCCGCGATACCACACACCGTGGCAATTTGCGATGTCGCGTCGGCAATCGTTTTGACGAGACTATCCCAAAAACCATCCTTGAGAGAGTCCCCAGAAATCACGCTATCAATCGCCTCGCGCGCCCTCTTGGCTGCCGCATCGCGAATTTTCTTCGCTGCCTCAATCTTCGCTTTAGCAGCCTCGACTTCACCATCAGCCGCATCTCGCTTCTCTTCGAGATGCCCCTTCTTAGACTTCCTCTCGCCCTTGCCGGACAGCCCGTCCAAACTCTTCTCCGCTGCCCCCTTACGCTCATCCGCGTCTTTGGCGTCTTTGAGCGCGGCGTCAGCGATTTCCTGCGCGCGATTCAGATCCGAAGCGTAGTTCGTCGACCGGGCATGCAGCTTGTCCTGATAGCCGCCGCCTGTCTCACCCACTCTGGTGCCCAGCGCATCGGCAGCCGCGTCATACCTCTTGTAGGCGGCCTCCAACTTCCCTACATTTCCCTCGGCCTTCTTACGGAACTCCCGGCCGGCGCCGCTGTCCCACGCATCGACTTCCGCAACCGCTTTGAGGTTCCTGATCTGCTTATTGAGTTCATCGGCAGTCTTTCGCAACTCCTTCCCGAGAGTTGCTACTTGATCCGGGTTCCCCGGAATCGGGTCCCCGTCGGCTACCGGAATCCAGTCGCCTGGCCGTCCCCCCATTACCTACTTCCCTTTCTTGCCCTTCTCGGGTTCCTGAGCCTTACGAATCGCCTGCGCCAATTTACTGTCGATCTCCTCATACGCCTCAGCTGCCGCCTTGGCGATCTTGCCCAAGGCGGCAACCTCCTCCGTCAGCCCCTCGCGGCTGATCTCCCAATTCGATGCGAAATCCTCGAAGGTATCGGCCAAGTCGCTGTCGCCGAAGTCGTCTCCATATTTGTTCGTGAGCTTGGAGAGTCCGTCAAATGCCTTCTTTACATCGTCCAGCCCATTACCCATCCCTCGAATAACACCGAGATCCGCCTTGATTCCATCACCCATTACATGCCCCTCCCGCTTGACGCAAACAAAGAGAAATGCAAATGCATCAGCCAGCGAGCCCACCCCGAACGAAGCGATCAGCCCGTTCGGATCTCGGCCCTGGAGGTGCCGTGCACCGTTATCGCACTGTCGTAGAAGAGACCGGTGAGAACGGGCTTGTAGGTGAGCTGAATCTCGACTTCTACGAAGTCGACATCGGCGGCGAGGCAGTGGGATGCCGCGATGTCGCCGCCCGACATCCCGGTCTCCCGGGCGTAGTCCTGCACGCGGCTGCCGCAGTTGGCGTAGTTGATCGGCGCGGTGCCTCGGCCTTCGTACTGAGCTTCTCTGTCGAGGTCCTGCGCGGCGTATCGCGCCGCCTGCTCGGCGATGTCGGCGGCGCGTTCGCGCTGGGAGATGGACAAACCGCCGTCGATGACGAAGGCGGCCAGTGCCATGAACAGCACCGCGAAGATGATTACGGCCGCTGCCGCCGAACCCCGGTCATCCGGCCGGGCCACGCGGTTCGTGGGACGGGCGGGGAGCCTGAGTACCCACAGCCGAGTCATGCGGACCTCCGGTAGGGGTCGAGGGGCGAACTGGAGCGTCCGGTCAGGTCGGTGGGAATGTCCAGCCCGAGCATGTCAAGACCCCGGATTCGGCAACTGACCTCGATCGTGAAGAGGCCGCCCGGTTCGAATCCCACGCTGGTCTTGCGCACCCTCACATCGCCTGAGCACACATCGGTGAGGTCGGCCTCGGCCGCCTTCCTCGCCTCGCTCATCGCGATACCCGACTCCTTCTGGATCGAACCGGCCCGAGCGGCGTTCCTCGCGGCGCTGTCGACAGCGCCGCGGCCGTCGACAAGCTGCCCGAAAGCCACCAACACCAGGATGAACAAAATCATCACCGGCGCGAGAATCACGACCTCGACAGTGGACAGCCCTTCATCACCGGCGCGTTCGGGGAGCGTGTCGTACGCGTCACCACATTCCGGTGACCGCGTCGTCGACGCCTTCCTCAGATTCTTCTTCGGCTTCTTCGGCGTCTTCGGCTTCTTCGTCGGCATCGGCATCGGTCCGTCAGCCCCCCTCCGTCACGAACCGCTCAACCGGTCCCTGCGACTGCGCGTGCACGGTCAGGTTCAACCCCGGGAAGACCGCGGGCACACTCGCCTCGATCTCCACTCCGACCACGTTCTGTTCCGGCTGGACCGTCTTCACATCGGGCCCGATGAGCAGCGTCGGCCCCAGCTGCTCGATATAGCTGTCGGCCGTCGACTTCGCCTTGCCCTGCCATCCGCCGGGATTCTCATCCGCCATCGCACGAGCCTCCCGCGCGCCCGCCTGGGCCGCAGCCTGGGCCACGTGGTCCGCGAAGAAGTACAGGGCGAACTGCACCGTCGCGAAGATCAGAAAAAACAGCACAGGCGTCAGCAGTACGAATTCGATCGCGGTCATGCCGCTTTCGCTGGTACGTCGACTGCGGTCGCCCACCCCGCTGTCGCCGCGTGCGGCGTCGAGCCTGCGGCGTACGGCGCGGTGCAGCGCATCGGTGCGTCTCATTCTGAAGGTCCCCGTGAGTCCTGCTCAGTTCTGCCCAGTCATTCGGCTCAGCAGGTCCCGCTGGCCTTGGCGCCCGCGATACAGTCGCCGACCTTTTCAGCGCCGCCCTTCAACGCGGTGTTGATGATCGCGGCGACCACACCGACGATCGCCACCACGACCGCCGAGATAATCACCCACTCCACCGCGGAAGCACCGCGGTCCAGCTCGCCGGAGCGAGCGCGCTCGACTCGGCCTCGTAGAAAGGCGAGCAGGAAATCCACGGTGGGACTGCTGAATCGGGGTCCGATGCGCATCGGCCGGATCCTCTCAAGTAGTGGGGGGAAAGTAGTGGGGGAAAAAGCATCCGGACACTGTCTGGCCCCTGTCCGGGGACCGTTTGGAGACTGACTGCGGAAGGATCAGATCTGGAACACGCGCATCGCCGCCGGGAAGATCAGAAAGACCAGAAAACCGGCGCACAGCAGCAGTTGGGCCACCAGCATCGACTGGGACTTCTCGCCCGCGCTGCCCTCGATCTCCGCGAGCTCGCGGTGGCGCATCGTCTCGGCGCGTGAGGCGAGGGACTCCCGTACCTTCGCTCCGTCGTCCGCGACCAACGCCAGCGAACCCGACAGGTCCTTCAGCTCTTCGATGCCCAGTTCCTCGCCGAGCCGGCCGAGCGCGTGCCACTGGCTCAGACCGGTGATCCGGGCGTCCGCTAGGCAGTTGCGTACGCGCTGCATCGCCCAGCCGTCGCTGATCTCAGCGGCTGCCATCAGCGCCTCCGGCAGGCCGCGCCCGCCCGCGAGGTTCATCGAGACCAGGTCCAGATACGCGCCGATGACGCGCCGCAGGTCGCGCCGCTTGTCCGCGGCGTCTCTGCGTACCTCCAGATCCGGCAGCATGAAGAAGACGCCGGCGAAGGCGAGCGCCAGCCAGACCGGGATCACCGGACTGCTGCCGAACCCGAGCGTCCACACGACGACGAAGACCAGCGGTCCGAAGAACAGGCCCATCGCGGCCAGCAGCGCCTTCGTCGCCAGGAACGATTCCCAGCTGCGGCCCAGCACCGCCAGGTCCGCGCGCAGCGACCGCTGCTCCCAGCCCTGTTGCAGGTAGAGGTCCGAGACGCGCACCCCGACGCGCGCGCGGAGCGACCCGAGCCGCCCGCTCTCCGCGTCCGAGCCCCGGTCGGCGGTGCCGGTGTGCACCGCGCCACGCGCCCGCAGCGCGTCGATCTGCGCGACCGTCGCGACCGAGCTGCGCTTCGAGGGCATCAAGGCCCGCACGAGGACGTAGACCCCGAGGCCGAAGATCGCCCCGATCAGCACCATGGCGGTCATCGCGGCACCCCCTCCTGCTGCGGTAGCTGCTGTTGCGGTTGTTGCTGTTGCTGTTGCTGCTCCGCACGCGGCCGTACGAGCGTGACGTGGTCCACGTCCCGGACCAGGAAGCGTTCCGGGGTGTCGATGCTCGACAGCTTGCGCAGCCACCAGAAGCCCATCGCGAACAGCCCGCACACACAGGCCAGGACGAGCTGCCCGACCGCGGTGCCGTACGGCGCGACGAAGTCACGGTTGAAGATGGCCAGGCCGAGCACGAAGGCGATGGAGACGCCGATGACGATCTGGACGCTGCGCCGGGTGCTCGCGCGCTGCGCCATGACCCGCTGCCGCATGTCCACTTCCTCGCGGGCCGACTTGGCGAGCGCGCCGAGCACCTCGCGCAGACCAGGGCCGCGCAGCCGCGAGTTGAGGATGAGGGCGGCGACGATGATGTCGGCGGACGCGTCGTCGATCTCGTCGGCGAGGTGCTGGAGTGCGTCGGGCAGCGGCGTACGGGCGCGCAGCCGGTCCACCAGACCGTCGAGGTGCGGCCGCAGCGCCGGCGCTGCGGCGCGGGCCGAGGCGGGGATGGCCTGCTCCAGGCCCACCGCGCCGGCGATCGTGTCGCGCAGCGACTCCGTCCAGGAGGCGAGGGCCTCGACGCGGCGCATCGCGGCGCGCTCCTCGGCCGCTCCGCCGAAGAGCCGGTCCCAGGCGAAGACGAGGATGCCGGCGGCGACGCCCGCCACGATCCAGCGGGTCAGCAGCAGGACGAGCAGTCCCGCGCCGACCGCGATGGAGCCCCGTCGGCTCGCGAACCGGGCCAGTTCCGCGGCTCGTTCGGTCGCCCTGGCCTTCTCGTGCGCGGGTTTGACGGGCAGGCCGCGCAGCGCCGCGGTGAGCAGCGCGATGCCCCCGCCGACGACGACGCCGCACAGCAGCGCGTACAGCACGGGCAGCGCGAAAATGCCGCCCATGGAAGAGATTCCGTTCATACGGCTCTGCTCATCCCCAGTTCCCGGTCGGACGGTAGCCGTGCGACGCCAGTTCCTCGACGCAGGAGATGGGGGCGTGGGCGACGATGCGCCCGTCGCCGGCCTCCTTGAAGACCTCGCTGGACAGCACCCGCCCGTCGACGCCGTTGACCTCCCGCACCGAGGTGACGGTGCGGCTGAGGCGACCGCCGTTCTGGAAGTTGTTGCGCCGCTCGACGAAGACGACGAAGTTGATCGCGCCGGCGACGAGCATGTGGCTGGCCTCGATGGGCAGCCGCTCGGCCGCTTGGAGCGCGTAGGTGGAGATGCGGTTGAAGACCTGGCCGGAGTTGTTCGCGTGGATGGTCGACAGCGAACCGTCGTTGCCCTGCGACATGGCGTTGAGCATGGTGACGATCTCGTCGCCGAGCACCTCACCGACGATCACCCGGGACGGGTTCATGCGCAGGGACCGGCGCACCAGCTCCGCCATGGTGATCGACCCCTGCCCCTCGGAGTTGGGCAGCCGCTCTTCGAACGCGACGACGTTGGGGTGCAGTTCGGGAAACTGGTCCAGCCCGAGTTCGAGCGCGCGCTCGACGGTGACGAGCCGCTCCTGCGCGGGGATCTCGTTGGCGAGGGCGCGCAGCAGCGTGGTCTTCCCTGAGTTGGTCGCTCCCGCGATCATGACGTTCTTACGGGCGCGCACGGCGCAGGCCAGAAAGTGTCCGATCTCCGGCGTCAGGGTGCCGTTGCCGACCAGGTCCGAGGTGAAGACCTTGCCCATCCGGGCCCGCCGGATGGAGAGCGCGGGACGGCGGGTGACGTCCATGACGGCCGACAGCCGCGAGCCGTCCGGCAGCCGCAGGTCGAGCTGCGGATTGGCGGAGTCGAAGGGGCGCGAGGACAGACCTGAGTAGGCGCCGAGCACCTGGATGAGTTCGACGAGTTCCTCGTCGGTCTCGGCCACCGGCTCGCCGGCCGACTCGCTGCCGTCCGCGTACCCGACGAAGACCTGGTCGCAGCCGTTGATGTCGATGTTCTCGACATCCGGGTCGTCCAGCAGGGGCTGGAGCCTGCCGACGCCGAAGAGGGCGGCGTGCACGGCCGCCGCGTACGCCTCCTCGGTCTCGGCGTCGAGCGGGGCGCGCCCGAGGTTGATCTCGGAGCGCGCGTAGACCTCAAGCAGCTGGGCGATGACGGCGCGGGCGTACTGGCGCTCGTCCTCGCCGGACATGGGAGCGACGCCGGACGCCTGGTCCGTGCGCCGCTGCTCGGAGATACGGTCGCCCGCGTCCTGCCGGAAGCGTTTGACGAGCCCGTGGTCGACCGTGCTCACCGGCCCGCTCCCGGCGGCGCGGAAGGCGGCATGGACGAGGGTACGGAGGGTGCCATGGAGGACGCGGTCCAGGCCGCGCCGAACTGCTGGTGGAGGTCGCCGACGACCTTGCGGGCGGAGCGGATCAGCAGCGACTTCTCCAGCCTGCCGCGCCTGCGGCCGGCCAACTGCTCCGCGCCCGCCGGGTCCTGGGCGAGGACGCCCATCACCCGGGCGCCGGTCTGCGAGGCGACGAGCATGGTGTTGACCTGATCGGCGACGCGGGCGCCGGTTCCCGGGTCGGCGACGAGCAGTACCCCGATCAGCGGGGTGCCGGTCTGGGCCGCGCCGCGCTGGGCGCCGTGCAGCTTGACGGACAGCGCCGCGGCCCGGTCCCGGACGCGGGCGAGGTGCTCCGGCTCCGTACGGCTCAACAGCAGGACGAGCGAAGCCTGCGGGAACATCTCGACCGCGGCCGGGTCGGATCCGATCCTGCCGCAGTCGGCGATCACGTCGGCCGCGCCGTGCGGGGACTCGGCGAGTCCGGCGAAGGCCCGTCCCAGCAGCGGCCACAGACCGCCGAGGCCGGCTGCCTGCTCCGAATTGCCCAGCCCCACCAGGACTTCGAGGCCGCCGGACATCGGCTGCGCGTGGTCCCAGAGCTGCTCGGCGACGAGCCCGCGCCTGGCGGTCGCGGCGAGGGAGAGCATGCCGGTGTTGGGGTCGAGCGGCCCGCCGTGCGCGGCGGTGCTGCGGTATACGAGATCGCCGCCGGCCTGGTCCACCTCGGCCAGCAGTGCGCGACGCGGCCAGACAGCGGAAATCGCGACGGCGGCCGTGGTGACGCCGGGCGATCCCTTGTCGGCGGCGAGTGCGATGAGCGCCATGTCCCCTAAATCCTGAGTGCCTTAAAATCCTGAAGTGCGCTGAGTCGGCTGCCGCTTGAGTCACTCCATGCCGTCCGAGTACTCCAAGCTGTTTGAGCTACTCCGAGCCGCCCGCGCCGCTGGTGCCGCTGGTGCCGTCCGCGCCGCTGGTGCCGCTGGCGCCGACTGCGGGCACCTGCACGACGGCGACCTCGCCGGCGGACGCGGCCTGGGCCAGCGCCTGCGCCTCGTTCTGCTCGACGGTGACGGAGACGGGAAGGTCGCCACTGCTCACGGTGTCCCCGCGGGCAACGGTGACGTCCTGCACCTGCGCCCGCTGCACCAGCAGGTTCGTGGCGCCGCCGGCGCCCCCCGAGGCTCCGGTCGAACCCGGCGTACCGGTCGTCCCCTTGGCGGCGTCCGTACCGACGCGGTAGGCGGCGACGGTGTCGCCCACCTTCAGACTCTTCGGGTACTGGCCTCCCTTGAGGGAGAGACCGACCACGACCTTGCCCTCCGGCAATCCAGCCTTGTCGGTCACCATCGGCCCGACGAGAACCGAGCCTTTGACGATATTCGTGCTGGTCCGGTACTTCGTCGCCATCAGGTCACGCTGCGAATACTTCACATAATCCACACCGGAATCCGCAGCAACCATCACCGATTTCATTGCCGAACTGGGCACGTGTTTTCCGGCCGGCACATCCTGGGTAATCTTCACGACTTCCACACGATCTCCGGCGCGAAGTACGAGAACCGTCGCGCCGAGCGCGCCGACGAGGATGAGCAAAACCGCGAGCGCGGCAAGTGCCGGTTTACGTTCCCGAGGAGCGGAAGGAAGCCTCTCCCCCACCGGCTGAGCGGCCCCAGACCCCCTATGGTTCGCCGCCGCCGTGCGCTCCTGGGTCTTCACGCCACTGCCCCCGCAAGTCATGTCTGAGTTCAGGCATTTATGCCAACGAAGCCCCACCCGCGCGAATTTGGACACTGGATGTGGGACTGTAAACTCTTAGCACCGTATCAGCAGCACATAAGCGCCCTCAAAGCGCCCCGAACCGCGCTACCGATCACGAACCGCTGCCCACGTGACACAACTGCGGCGTGGCCTGGCGCAGCGCCCTTCGCGCCTCGTTCGGGTGAAATCACTTCGCGACAGCGACGCCGCCGCCACCAACCCCCCTGCTCAGCACATGTGTTCGCCGCGCCCGCAGCAGCCAATGACGCCGTCGCCCACGCCCCGCACCAGCAACCCAAGGCGCGGACCAGGCCATCCCGCGGCCAAGACCAGCGACGGTAGCCTCAACCCTTCCGCATATCCGAACCTCATGGGGAGTTGTTACTCATGGCCCGCCACCCCCTGCCCGCCGCCACCGCGCTCATCGCGAGCGCCGCGCTGCTGTTGAGCGCGTGCGGCGGCAGCGACGAAAAACCGAACGACGACGAGAAAATCGTGGGCGCTGAGCATGGCGACAAGCGCTCGGCGTCTCCGGCCGACCCCTCGAGCGCGGGCGAAGACCCGAACGCATCCAAGCGGCCCGAACTGAAGACGGACAAGGACTTCAAGACGGTCTTCGAGGGCTGGACTTCAAAGGATCCGAAGAAGAAGGCCGTCCTGTTGGACGCAAAGTACCAAGTGCTCTCCGTCGACTCAGCAATCTTCAAGCAAGATCCACAGGCACCTGAGGTCGCTTTTTACAACTCAGGCCCTGCCTTGGCATCAGCAAAGGATTGGGTGTCTGGATTCAAGAAGAACCATCACAGCTCGACCGGAACGGCCCGGTACTACGAGCCGCGCATCAAGTTCCTCGCGAAAGACTACGCGACGCTGGCCTACTGTTCCGACGAGAGCAGATCCTTCTCAAAGAATCTTGATACGGGAAAGAAATACGTCACTACGCCTTCCGCTGGCGACTACACATTGTATTCAACTGGCGTCCAGAGGAACAGTGATGGCATCTGGAAGACCACATCACTCTCCCCCCAGGAGGGAAAGTGCCAGCCATGACCCGAGGACGTCGAATTGCAGTCATTCTTGCCCTCACAGCGGCCACTGCAGGTATCTGCCAACCTGCGGCTTACGCTGGCCGGGAGGGCGGCCAGAAACGCGGCAGCACAAAGGGGGAAACTCTGACTGCGAGTGTCACCGAGACAAAGATCAAGATCAGCAGATCCGGCGGCAAATCAGGATCGACTGGCCTCACCTCCACGAACGGAAATTGGACTCCGCCAGTCTGTTGGTATGAACCCGTGGCGACTCCAAAACAGCTGAAATCCTCCGTCGAGAAGATGGACGCATACAGCGACTTCATTCCAGTCGCTCCAGGACTCGAATGGGGCCAAATCACCTTCGAGAAATATCTCGCCAAAAAATCTGAGCTAACCAAATACGACGACTACGCGGTGCCCCAAGAGGGTAAGGGGATGTGGTATAGGGGAGTAATTAACCCCAACCGTGAAGACGAAGCGGAAGTGGATTCCTGTAGTAATATCCTGTTCTTCGTTCCCGATGGAGCCAAGCCCAAAGCCCCCGAAATGGTAAGCCCCGAGATCCTCGCCGGTTACGCCTACGACGAGATCCGCGTGCCGGACACCAAGGCCAAGATGAAGCCGGACGGCAAACAGACCGTCAATCTTCCGACGTGGATCTGGCTGGATAAAGCAAAGTTCCAGCCAGTAAAGGCCAAAGCGACCCTTCCCGGTACCGGACTGTGGGCAGAAACCACCGCTACCCCAGTCAGCCTGCATATCGACCCCGGAACCAAGGACGCCAAAGCCTTCCCCACCTCCGGCGACTGCCCCATCAACAAGGACGGCAGTATCGGCACCCCCTACGCCAAGGGCAAGGCCAACCAGGATCCACCCTGCGGCGTGAGCTACCTACGCGCCACAACCAACACCCCACCGCACAAACTCAAGGCGACCCTAACTTGGGAAATCTCTTGGAAGGGCTCCGGCGACACCGGAGACACCCTCCCGAATGGCACCTTCGGCACCACCACTGACGTCACCGTCCAAGAACACCAGGCCGTCAACCGCTGAGGGGATCCGGACCGCGATATGAGTGACATACGCCTCGAAGGCACGATCTTCGAGGACCTGAGGAAGACGTTTTCCACGGTCAGTGACCGCATGGCTGCTACGCGGCGCACCCTGCGCGGCACCGACGGCTCGGCCGTGGGCGCCGCCGGGCTCATCGAGGACGTCCACGAGTTCGCTGACGAGTGGAGCTACGGCATCAAGCAGCTCGGCGAGCACACCGACAACGCGGTCAAGATGATCGACAAGATCGACGACGCCTTCGGCAAGCTGGACCTGGATCTCGCCGAATCCCTCAAGCCCGCCAAGTCCGCCAAGAAGGGGAAGTGACGGGCGAACGGCGATCCTTCCCGCGCATCGGTTGGAACCCCGCCCCCGGCGACGTGGAACAGACCCGGGACCTGGGCAAGAAGCTCGGCGGCTTGGCCACCGAACTGGGGACGGCCCTGCGGGAGCTGGAGCAGATCGAGGCCGGAGCATGGAAGGGAAAAGCCGCCGTCGCCTTCACCGAGTACGTCTCGGAGGACGTCGCACCGCTGATCAAGAAGAGCCACGAGTCGTTCGAGAAGGCGTCCGGGGCGCTGCACCGGTGGGCCAGGGAATTGCAGGGCTTCCAGGACGAGGCGGACCGGCTGGAGAAATCCGTCGGCAAGAAACTCGACGCCCTCGCGGACGCCAACGCAAAGGGACCGAGCACGGAAGTCGGCGAAGCATCCGGGGCCGTCAACGAGGTCACCGGCCAGGTCGATGACCTGGAGGTGCGCTACAAACGTGCGGCCGGGCTCATCAGCAAGGATCTCGACAAGGCCACCGACATCGCGCCGGACGAACCCAACTTCTGGGAAAAGCTCCTGGACGACGTCGAGGATACCTGGGACGCCACGGCCAAGTGGGTCGAGGAGCACGCCGGCACGATCGCGCTGATCGGCGATCTGCTCAGTGACCTGACCGGCATCCTGGCTGTGCTGGCCATCGTCACCCTGCCCTTTCCACCGCTCAGTGCCATCTTCGGGGCAGCTGCCCTGATCACCAGTGGGCTCGCTCTGTTGTCGCACTCGATCGCCAAGGCCGCGGGTGCCGATGTGAGTTGGCAGTCGATCGGGCTGGACGCGGTCGGGTTGCTGCCGGGGATCGGTGCCTTCGGCAAGGGAGTGAAATTGGCGGAGGGTGCGAACCTTTCGGCGAAGGCTGCCGAGTTCGGCAAAGGATTCAGCGGCGTCGCCGTCAGCGGCGCGCGCAATCTCGTCGCCTTCGGAGAGGCCGGAGGCAACGTGGCAGGTGGGCATAAAATCACAGCCCTCGGTATGAGGGTTACCCTGTGGGGGAGCAAGAACATTGGTCTGATCAGCCACGAGAGCGGGACAATGAGCCGCCTCGCCGGCATCGCCAACAAGGGCTACCACCAGGGGCAATTGATCGGCACCAAGGGCTTGAAGTTGATCAGCGGTGGGCATGCGGCCATCAACCCTCTGGGCAATGCAGGCAGGGCCCTGGACGCGGGCTTCAAGATCGCTCCCAAGCTGGTCAGTATTCCCCAGCACATCGGAGAAGCCGTCAACCCTGGCGACCGCTTCCACCAAGCCGCAACCTCGCACTGAAAGCCGACACTCATGACGTCATGGAAACCAGCATCTGGCGAAACCCTCATGTCCCGCAGCCAGATCGCCTTTGCAACCGGTATGGCCGCGCCCGTCTCCGGGAAGCGCTGGTTCCGCGACACTGAGCGCAACGATATCCAACACGAGCTTCCTGGGTGGCCCGAAGGGGCCAGGTTCGCTGTCCGCACCAAACCCGAGCCTCGTGCCCGAAAAGCCGCGAGGTTCGGGCTGCGCTCCCTGTTCGTCTTGATCGTTGGCGGCCTGGAAACACTTGCCGGATCCGGAAGCATCGTTGACGGTGGGTCTTCAGTGCCCAGGCGCCCCGAAGAGCCCGCCAACGAGGTCGAGGACTTCCCCGTGATGTGGGGGGCCCGCGGCACCATCGCCCGTACGCTCCCCTGGCAGCTCGACCCTGGGCGCTGTTCCAAAGACTTCCGCACCCACGCCATTGTTACCGACCGCCGTGTTCTGATCCTCGCTTACTCCGACCCGAATTCTCCCCAGGACGAAGTCCTCTGGGAGATCGAACGAAGCTTGATCGATAAGGTTGAGGAGAAAAAGTACAGCAAGGACGGAACGGATGTCACTGTCCAGTTTACGGATGGCTCATGGTGTCGGTTCTCCGCCTCTGGCTCGAACCCATTTTGGACTCTCCCCAGATACTTGGCCCATACGGTCGAATTGATCTCGCCTGGCGAACTGGCACCAGGGCAAAAGCTCGCAGTCTCCTCCCTAGCCGCGCGGCATTCGATTGTTGCGAAACCTGTGGTGACCCGCCGTCCGAGCGGTAATTATCTCATCGACTTCCCGACTGAGGAAACATCCGAGCAGCCCAAAGGAGGTTGGTCAGTATTCAAAGCGATGGGCTCAGGCGGCGAAGACGTGCGATTCAAGCCCGGTGACTTCTGATCGGAATGACAATTCCATGACCGCCCCCACCTCCGCTGGCACCACCTCCGGCGACAGCGGCATACCTCCCCTGTCGTTCACCGCCCCCGACGGATTTCAGACCCTCCCCCTCGCAGCCACCCCCGAGGAACGCACGGTCCTCGCCGACACCTTCGTACGGGAGCTGTACTCCAATGGCGACGAATCGCTCTGGACTCCGGCTGCCCCCTACTACGCCGCGATCGCCGAGTTCATGGGCGACAACGGCCTCAGCTACTCCGCGATGGGGCTCTTCGCCGATGACGCAGGCGGGGTCGCGCAGTGCGCCTTCACAGTCGCCGCCATCGACACCGACCACTCCGACCCCGAGGTCGCTGCCCACGGCATCCAGCAGGTTCTGGCCCACGATCCACTCAACGACGCTCGCTGGCTTGACCTACCCTGCGGACCTGCGGTTTCCTGCATCACCCTGCGGGAATTCGTCCTTGGATCCGAGCTCACGGCTAGCGGAGAGGGGTCCAAGCTGCTCACCGGCCAGATCCAGGCTCACGTCCCGTTTCCGGCCGGACCGTACACGGCGGTCTTCACGCTCTACACCGCGTCCATCAACTACTGGAGCGAGTTCTGCGACATGACCGCAGCCATCCTCCACACGGTGTCATTCGCCGACCTCGCGCCAATCGACCGCCTTACATCTTCACAGGGCCGAGGAAAGGACGTTTTCAGATGCTAGCCCTGGTGGGGTGGCGCGCCGCAGCACACCACCCCACCAGGCCCGTACGCACAAAGCCACGTCAGTGCTTCTTGATGCCCTTTTCCAGGTGGTCATCGAGCGCCTGGAACGCCTTGGCCGCCTTCTTCAGGAAGGTGGCCATGCCCTCAAGGCCCTCGATAGCCTCCTTGGCGCCCTTCGTGAATGCGGTGTAGGACTCGTCGAACGCCTTCGACGCCTTCTCGGTAACGAAGCCGTCCGTGAGCAGATCGTCCACGAACTTCTGTGCGTCGTCGAGCTTTTCGTCAATGTGCTTCTTCTGCTCCGTCAACTGCTTGGACTTGCTCGTCATCGTCTCAAAAGTGATGGCGACGTCGCCTTTGCCGGCTCCCATGAGGCTCCCCTTCGTTCAGACCTACCGCAGGGCCGTCCCCCGTGGTTCTGGCGAGGCGGGCGGTGTAATGGCCCGCCTTGCCAGGCACCTTACGGGCGGGGGCTATCGGGAGCACATTTGTGGATCCGGGCCCTACTCGCAGCCATCGCACAGACATCGCACAGCCCTCAGGCCATGTCCGACCGGCTCGCACTCGGCAGCCCCGGCCCTATGCCCATGGCCGACTACCCATACGCGGCGGTTATCGTCCATGGTCACTGAGGTTCGCGTTCCGGAGCGGGCCTCGGCAGCTCCTGGAGGAGGATCGTGCGCCTGACGCTCACCGTCATCGACCCGTTCGGCAATGTCGGCGCCGATGTCGTTCTTGACGCCGATCCCGAATCGCAAGTCAGAGATCTGACAAGTGAGTTGGCGCGTCACGTCGAACAGAGCGGCGGCGCCCGGATAATCCCCATCGGGAGCCAGCGGGGCGCCGGGAGCACCGGAACGGCAATCAACGGCGGACCCGGCAGAGAAGGTTCGCCACCGCCCCTGCTGTACGTGGACGGCTTCGCCCTCGACCCCACCCGTACGATCGCCGCCTCGCCGCTTCGCGACGGCGCGGTCGTGAGTCTCCACGACCCGGCCGGCTGTCTGCCGGGCGAACCGGTCGGGCTCGTCGAGCTGCGGGTCGCGGGCGGCCCGGGGGCCGGGGCCGTGCACCGAATCGGCATCGGGCGCTACGACATCGGACGCGGCGACACCGCGTACGCCCGAATCGACGACCCCGAGCTGCCCGACCGGGCCCTCACCCTCTCCGTCGCGGCGGACGGCGCCTGCCGGCTCACCGTCCACACGAAGCAGGAAGTGTCCCTGGACGGCGAGCCGCTCGGCGGGAACGACGGAAGGGACCGGAAGGACGGAAAGGACCGGAAGGGCGAGAAGGACCGGGAGGACGGCAAGGACCCGGCGGACCGAGCGGGCCGTGCCGACGACGGCACCTGGCCGCTCGGCGCCCAAGTCTCCGTCGCCAACACACTCCTCGAACTCACCCGGTACACACCCCCGAACGCCGCGCTCAAATGGTCCGACGACGGCGCGGGCCTGGACTACAACCGTCCGCCCCGACTGCGCCCGAAGGACCGCACCACGCAATTCCGGCTGCCTTCGCCGCCCAACGAGAACGAGCAGCGTCCGCTGCCCTGGCTGATGGCGTTCATGCCGCTGGTGGCGGCGGTGACCATGGCCGTGGTCATGGACCGCTGGTACTACCTGATCATGGCCGTGATGAGCCCGATCATGCTCTTCGCCAACTTCTTCATGGACAAGCGGCTCGGACGCAAGTCGTACGCCAAGCAGCTCGCGGAGTACAAGGAGCACAAGGCCCGGATCGAGAAGGACGCCCGGGAGGCGCTCGTCGCCGAGCGGGTCGACCGGCGGTTCGCCTTCCCGGACCCCGCCACGGTCCTGAACGTCGGCACCGGCCCCCGGACCCGGCTGTGGGAACGACGCCGTGTCGACAAGGACCACCTGCTGCTGCGCGTCGGCACCGGACAGCTGCCGTCGGAGGTCGTGCTCGACGACCCCGAGCAGGACGACCACCGCCGCCAGGTCACCTGGCAGATCGAGGACGCGCCGGTCGCGCTGCCGCTGCGTACGCTCGGAGTGGTCGGCTTCGCCGGACCGGGCGACGCGGCCCGCTCGCTCGGCCGGTGGGTCATGGCGCAGGCCGCGGTGCTGCACAGCCCGATGGACGTGCAGTTCTACGTGCTCACCGAGACCCTGGCCAGGGAGAGTTGGGACTGGGTCCGCTGGCTGCCGCACTGCCGCCCCAACGGCGGGAACGACACCAACGCGCTGATCGGCACGGACGCCGAGACCGTCGGCGCCCGCATCGGCGAGCTGACCCAGATCCTCGACGCCCGGCTCAAGGCGGCGAAGGAGGCGGGAGGACGCGAGGGCGCGAGATTCTCGGATCCGGACCTCGTCGTCGTCTGGGACGGCTCGCGCCGGCTGCGCTCGATGCCCGGCGTCGTACGGCTGCTGCGCGAGGGCCCCGCGGTGTCGATGTACGCGGTGTGCCTCGACTCGGAGGAGCGGTTCCTGCCCGGCGAGTGCCAGGCCGTCGTGGTCGCCGAGCCCCGGCCCGAGGACCACGACACGGGCGGCCACCCGGGGCAGCCCACCGGGCAGCAGTCCACGGCCCCGGGGCAGCAGCCAGGCCAGGCCGCCCAGCCCGGCCAGCAGCCCCCCGGCGGCTTCCCCGCCTTCCCCTCCTTCCAGGCATGGCACGCCCCGGCAGCCGGCCCCACCGGCTCCGCGGCGGAAGGCGAGCCGGGCGCCCCCCGGCTGCGTCTGCGCGTCGAGGAGACCGACGCCGAGCGAGTGGACGGCGTACGGCCCGACTTCGTCTCGCCGGCCTGGTGCGCCCGGCTGGCCCGCGCGCTGGCGCCGCTGCGCGACATCAGCGGCGAGAGCGAGGACTCCATCCTGCCGTCCGCCAGCCGGCTGCTGGACGTCATCGACCTCGAACCCCCGACGGGCGACGCGGTCGCCGCGCGCTGGCGGCTGAGCGGACAGTCGACGACGGCGATCATCGGCGAGTCGTACGACGGCCCCTTCGGCATCGACCTCCGGCGGGACGGACCGCACGGGCTCATCGCCGGAACCACCGGCTCCGGTAAGTCGGAGCTGCTGCAGACGATCGTCGCCTCGCTGGCGGTCGCCAACACTCCCGAGTCGATGACCTTCGTACTCATCGACTACAAGGGCGGATCGGCGTTCAAGGACTGTGTGCAGCTTCCGCACACGGTCGGCATGGTCACCGACCTCGACGCGCACCTCGTCGAGCGAGCCCTGGAGTCCCTGGGGGCCGAGCTCAAGCGGCGCGAGCACATCCTCGCCGACGCCGGAGCCAAGGACATCGAGGACTACCAGGACCTGATGCGCCGCGACCCCTCGCACGCACCGCTCCCCCGGCTGCTCATCGTCATCGACGAATTCGCGTCCATGGTCCGTGACCTGCCCGACTTCGTCGCCGGCCTGGTCAACATCGCCCAGCGAGGCCGTTCGCTCGGCATTCACCTGCTGCTCGCCACCCAGCGGCCGAGCGGTGTCGTCTCCCCCGAGATCCGCGCCAACACCAACCTCCGGATCGCGCTGCGCGTCACCGACGCGGGCGAGTCCAGCGACGTCATCGACGCGCCCGAGGCCGGCCGGATCTCCAAGTCCACGCCTGGGCGCGCCTACGTACGGCTGGGGCACGCCTCGCTCGTGCCCTTCCAGTCGGGCCGCGTCGGCGGCCGGCGGCCGGGCGCCGCGGACCCGCGGACCGAGGCGCCCTGGGCCGGCCGGCTCGACTGGCAGGAGCTGGGGCGCACCGCGCTCAAACGCCCCGCCTCGGCCGCCCGCGAGGACGAGCCGATCACCGACCTGAAGGTGCTCGTCGACGCCGTACGGGAAGCGAACGACCGCCTCGCCATCCCCGCGCAGCACAGCCCGTGGCTGCCTGCCCTCGACGACGCCCTGATGCTGGACGCCATCTTGGCCGTACGGGGCGCGGGCTCGCCGTCAGCCGCCTCGCTGCCCCCCGCCCCGTACGGCGTCGAGGACCTGCCGGCCGACCAGGCCCGCCGTCCCGTCGCCGTGGACTTCGCGACCTTCGGGCACCTGCTCGTCGGCGGCGCCCCGCGCAGCGGCCGCTCGCAGCTGCTGCGGACGATCGCCGGTTCGCTGGCCCGTACCCATTCGGTCGCCGACGTCCATCTGTACGGCATCGACTGCGGCAACGGCGCGCTCAACGCCCTGACGCGGCTGCCGCACTGCGGCGCGGTGATCGGACGCGCGCAGACGGAGCGGGTCGTCCGGTTCATCGGCAGGCTCAAGTCGGAGCTGACCCGCCGTCAGGAGATCCTCGCCGACGACAGCTTCGCGGACATCGGCGAACAGCGGGCGTCGGCCGCCGAGCATCAGCGGCTTCCGCACATCGTGGTGCTCCTGGACCGCTGGGAGGGCTGGCTGCCGACCCTGGGCGAGCTGAATCACGGCGAGCTGACGGACGAGTTGATGGCGCTCATCCGGGAGGGCGCGAGCGTCGGCATTCATGTGGTGATCACCGGTGACCGCCAGCTGCTCATCGGCCGCATGGGATCGCTGACCGAGGACAAGTACGCGCTCAGGCTCCAGGACCGCTCGGACTTCTCGATGATCGGCATCAGCGCCCAGAAGGTGCCCGAGGAGATCCCACCGGGCCGGGCCTTCAAGAACGAGACCGGTACCGAGACCCAGTTCGCCCTGCTCAGCGACGACCTCACCGGACAGGGCCAGGCGGCGGCGCTGACGGCCATCGGCGCGGCGGCGGCCACCCGGGACGCCGCGGTGCCGCGCGCACAGCGGCCTTTCCGGGTCGACGTCCTGCCGGCCCGCATCTCCTTCACCGACGCCTGGGAGCTGCGCGACCCCGAACTGTCACGCTCCCCGCTGTGGAGCCTGGTGGGGATCGGCGGCGACGAGCTGAACGGCTACGGACCCGACCTCGCGGACGGCGTACCCGCGTTCATCATCGCCGGCCCGGCGAAATCCGGCCGCAGCACCATCCTGCTGAACATGGCCCGCTCCTACCTCGCCCAAGGCGTACGCGTCGTACTGGCCGCCCCCCGCCCCTCGCCGCTGCGCCGACTCGAAGGAACGGACGGCGTGTTGAAGGTCTTCACCGGAGAGGACATCGTCGACGACGACCTCGACGCACTCATGGACACGGCCACGCCCGACAGCCCGGTGGTGGTGCTGGTCGACGACGCAGAACTGCTGAGAGACTGCGACGCCGCCTCGGAGCTCAAGCGCATCGTCACCCGAGGCACCGACAACGGCCTGGCGCTGGTCCTCGCGGGCGACGAGGAGGAGATCGCCTCCGGATTCAGCGGCTGGCAGGTCGAGGCGAAGAAGTCGCGCCGCGGCATTCTGCTCTCACCGCAGGACGCGTCCAGCGGCGGGCTCATCGGTATCCGTACGACGCGCAGCATGGTGGGCGACCCCGTCGCGCCGGGCAAGGGGCTTCTGCACCTCGGGAGCGGGGAGCCGCTGACGGTTACTACGCCGATGTGATGGCTGGGGCGAGTGACCGACCAGGTCGGATACCGAAGTCAGCACGGGATCGGGCACGGGATCGGGCACGGGATCGGGCACGGGATCGGCACGGGATCGGCACGGGCAGCAGCCGTGGCAGCAGCGATCAGTAGTGGTAGCGGGCTGCGAGAGTGTGGGGACACCCATAGGCACGTTGTGTACACCCTGAACACCCGGTACCTTTGAGCGCATGACGCAGATGCCCATAGAGTCCATCCGTGACGTCCGTGCCCACCTCGCCGAAGTCGTCGAACGGGCCGATCGCGACGACCAGCCCACCGTCATCACACGGCGAGGAAGGGAAGTCGCCGCCGTCGTCTCGATCGACGTCCTGCGCAAGTACCAGCAGTGGGAAGAGCGCGAGATCAACCGCATCATCGACGAGCGCATGGCGACCGGCTCGGCTGGCGTCCCCATCGAGGACGTCATGAAGGAGACTCGGGCGCGCAGTGAGTGAGTACCGCACCGTCTTCCGGCCCGAGGCCCAGGCCGAGCTGCGCAAAGTCCCCCGCGACATGGCGCTGCGCATCCTCGCCAAGCTGACGGAGCTGGAGAGCGACCCGCTCGGGTTCAGCACCACGGCGCTCGTGTCCCAACCCGAACGCCGTCGCCTCCGGGTCGGCGACTACCGCGTGATCTACACCCTCGACGGCGGCGAGCTGGTCGTGTGGGTCGTTCATGTCGGACACCGCTCGACGGTCCATGACACGTGAGATCCCATGCGGCAACGGGGAACCCAGCGATCCGCCTCCGATGAGGTGGACCCCTTCTGGGCTCAAAATCAGCACAGGCGGGAGATGCCATCGGGGCTCGGCTACGGGGATGGTTCCAGCGTTGACGATCTCGTGGCCCGGACCCGTCCGAGTCGCTACGGTTGAGCCATGACCGCACTGCCCGACTGGATGCGCCCGCCGCGCACGGAAGGCTGGTTCGCGGAGGATCTGGACCGCCTCCCCGAGGCACCACGCCACACCGAGCTGATCGACGGAGCCCTCGTCTTCATGATGTCCCCGCAGCGGTGGTGGCACGGCCACCTCGTCACCATGCTCACCGTCGCCCTCATGCAGCAGGCACCCGCCGACGCCAGGGTCGGCCGCGAGATGACCATCAAGCTCGATGAGCGCAACCGGCCTGAGCCGGATCTGCTGGTGACGACGGCCGACTACGACGGTGATCGCACCTGGTTCGCCCCGAACGAGGTACGACTCGCCATCGAGGTCGTCTCCCCCGAGTCCGCCCACCGGGACCGCACGGTAAAGCTTCGCAAGTACGCGGAGGCCGGCATCCCGCACTACTGGTGCATCGAGGACGAGGACGGAGCACCCGTCGTCCACGTCTACGAACTCGACGAGCCGACCCGCTCCTACGCGCCCGCCGGCATCTTCCGAGGCTCGCTCCAGCGCCCGGTGCCCTTCGACATCAGCCTCGACCTGGACAAGCTCACCCCGCCCCGAAGTACCTGAGAGTCAGCACCAAGCCGGCACGCCGGCATGGGAACACGGAAGGGGTCGGGCTCACCGGAGCCCGACCCCTTCTGAACTGCGCGCTAGACGCATTACGTAGCGGGCAGCAACGATGCCGTCACACGTTGAAGCGGAACTCCACGACGTCGCCGTCCTGCATGACGTAGTCCTTGCCCTCCATGCGGGCCTTGCCCTTCGCGCGGGCCTCCGGGATGGAGCCGGTCTCGACGAGGTCGGCGAAGGAGACGATCTCGGCCTTGATGAAGCCCTTCTGGAAGTCGGTGTGGATCACACCGGCCGCCTCGGGGGCCGTCGCGCCCTTCTTGATGGTCCAGGCGCGGGCCTCCTTCGGGCCTGCTGTGAGGTAGGTCTGGAGGCCGAGGATGGCGAAGCCGACGCGGCCCAGGGTGGCGAGGCCGGGCTCTTCCTGGCCCATGGACTGGAGGAGTTCGAGGGACTCCTCGTCGTCCAGCTCGATCAGCTCGGACTCGATCTTGGCGTTGAGGAAGATCGCCTCGGCCGGGGCGACCAGGGCGCGCTGCTCGTCCTTGAACTCCTCGTCGACCAGTTCGTCCTCGTCCACGTTGAAGACGTAGAGGAAGGGCTTGGTGGTGAGCAGGTGCAGCTCGTGCAGCAGGCGGCCCTGCTCGGTGTCGGCGGTGATGCCCGCGGAGAAGAGCGTGCGGCCCTCTTCGAGGATCTTCTGGGCCGCCTCGACGGCCGCGAGGACGGCGACCTTCTCCTTCTGGAGGCGGGACTCCTTCGTCAGCCTCGGGATGGCCTTCTCGACGGACTGCATGTCGGCGAGGATCAGCTCGGTGTCGATCGTCTCGATGTCGTCCTTGGGCGAGACCTTGCCGTCGACGTGGACGACGTTCTCGTCCTTGAAGGCGCGGATGACCTGGCAGATCGCGTCGGACTCACGGATGTTCGCGAGGAACTTGTTGCCCAGGCCCTCGCCCTCCGAGGCGCCGCGGACGATGCCCGCGATGTCGACGAAGTCGACGGTCGCCGGGAGCAGCTTCTGCGAGCCGAAGATGTCGGCGAGCACCTTCAGGCGCGGGTCGGGGACGCCGACGACGCCGACGTTCGGCTCGATGGTGGCGAACGGGTAGTTGGCCGCCAGCACGTCGTTCTTGGTCAGGGCGTTGAAAAGGGTCGACTTGCCGACATTCGGCAGACCGACGATTCCGATCGTGAGCGACACGTGGCGACTTCCCGTAGCGAGAGCGAGGTGGACCGGCCCCGGGGGGGACCGATCCCCCAGTTTACGGGCCGGGGAGGCGGCCTCGGCCAGCCCTTCCTGGAGCCCTTCCCGCAGCTCTTCCTGTGAGGGCGGTGGAGGGCTGGTCGGGGCAGGGCGGATAAGGGCGGAGGGCGGGGCTGACAGGGGCGGGGCAAGGCTCGCCGGGGCAGGGACCGGGTTCCGCCGAGGGCGAGGGCAGGGTTCCGCCGGAGGCGGGAGCAGGGTTCGCCGGGGCACAGGCCGGTTCCGCCATCGCCCCCGCGCGCTCCCCCGCACTCCCCGCACGCCCCCGTAACCCGCCCGCCATGTCACTCGCCGTATCACCCGCCACATCGCCCGTCCTCTCGAACTCACAACCAAGGTCGTCCAAAGGGCGTGTCCAACGTCGGATTAATCCCACTTAGCGGCCTACCGTGGCTCGGTGGAGCGACACGAAGCGCGTACGTCTCAGTCCGGCCCCCGCGGCGCGGCCCGTAACACCGGCGAGAGCACCGGCGACCCGGCCGGCCCGGCGTCCCGGCTGTCCCGGCCCGTGGCGCCCGGGTCCGGCACCGTCTACCGGGCGCGGCCCAGGACCGCCGCCCGCAATCTGCTCGGTCCGCTCGACCGGCTGCCCGCGCCCCGGCTCACCGGGCTCGGCGGCGGGCTGCTCGCCATACTGGCGATGCTGGTCATCGGCGGCCTGGACGAGCTGCTGCTGAACGGCTCGGCCGGCGCGTACGGCCTGTGCTTCCTGGCGGCGAGTGTGGCGATCGGGCTGTGGGTGCGGCCGACCGAGCTCATCGCGGCGCCGATCGCCATGCCGATCGCGTTCACCCTCGGGCTGCTGCCGATCAGCGAGGGCGGCGGGATCGGCAGCCGGCTGATGGGCGTCTTCACCTCGCTGGCGCTCAACGCGGGCTGGCTCTACGCCGGGACGCTGTTCGCCGTGCTGGTGGTGATCGCGCGCAAGGTGGCGCTCGTCGCGCAGCGGCAGGCAGGGAAGGGCGGCGGTCGCCGCGGCCGGTCCGCCCGGGGCGCGCGCGGAGGGCGGCCGGGGCGCGCGCGGAGGGCGGCCGGGGCGGGCCGGGCCGGGCCGGTCGGCTAAGCGGGCCGGGCGGGACGGGCAGTCCCGGCGGAAGCGGCAGACCGCGCGGCCATAGCCGCGCCGACGATCCCCGCGTTGTTCTGCAGCTCGGCGGGGACCACCTCGGCCTTGATCCCCTCGATCAGCGGGAGGAACTTGTCCGCCTTGCGGCTCACCCCGCCGCCGATCACGAACAGCTCGGGCGAGAAGAGCATCTCCACATGGGCCAGGTACTTCCGCACCCGGTGCGCCCAGTGGTGCCAGCTCAGCTCCTCGTCCTCCTTGGCCTTGGTCGAGGCGTGCTTCTCGGCGTCGTGGCCGTGCAGCTCAAGGTGGCCCAGTTCGGTGTTGGGCAGCAGCCGGCCGTCGGTGAAGACCGCGCTGCCGATGCCGGTGCCCAGGGTCAGCAGGATGACGGTGCCGGTGCGCCCGCGGCCCGCGCCGAAGGACATCTCGGCGATTCCGGCCGCGTCGGCGTCGTTGAGCAGCGTCACCGGCAGACCCAGCCGGTCGGAGATCAGCGAGCGGGCGTCCCGGTCGATCCAGGACTTGTCGACGTTGGCGGCGGTGCGGGTCACGCCGTCGACGACCACGCCGGGGAAGGTCACCCCGACCGGTCCCGACCAGCCGAAGTGCTCGACCACCTGCCGCACGCCGTCCAGGACCGCCTCCGGCGTCGCCGGGTGCGGAGTGAGCACCTTGTGGCGCTCCTCGGCCAGCGCGCCGCGCTCCAGATCGACCGGGGCTCCCTTGATGCCGGATCCGCCGATGTCCACGCCGAAGATATTCGTAGCGTTCATGGGGACACGCTAGGGCCTGTCCCGGGTTCGCGGCTGGATCAGGGAGCGGGGCGTGGTGCGTGCGATCGCAAGGCGCCGGGATGCCCCCGATGGGGGTCCCCCCTGGACGGAGCTTGCCGGAGTCCTTGGGGGAGGAGCTACTAGGGCATTTCGGCAACGCCGCGAGCGTGCGTGCCACGCCCCGCGAGCCCAGCCGGAAACCCGGAACAGGCCCTGAGGCGCGGGACGCGCCGTCACCCCTCGGACGCCGCGGCCGCTTCCGCCCGCAGGTCCCGGCGCAGGTCCTTGGGCAGCGAGAAGGTGATGCTCTCCTTCATCGGCTGGACCACCTCGACGTCGACGTATCCGCGCTCCGCGAGCCACTCGATGACGCCGTCGACCAGGATCTCCGGCACGGACGCGCCCGAGGTGAGGCCGACCGTGGTGACGCCTTCGAGCCACGCCTCGTCGATCTCGTCGGCGTAGTCGACCAGGTGGCCGGTCTTCGCGCCGGCGCCGATCGCGACCTCGACGAGCCGCACCGAGTTGGAGGAGTTCTTCGACCCGACGACGATGACGAGGTCGGACTCGGCGGCGATCTGCTTCACCGCGACCTGGCGGTTCTGCGTGGCGTAGCAGATGTCGTCGCTGGGCGGGCTGATGAGCTGCGGGAAGCGCTCCTTGAGCGCGTCGACCGTCTCCATGGTCTCGTCGACCGAGAGCGTGGTCTGCGAGAGCCAGACGACCTTGGACTCGTCCCGGACGGCGACGTTGGGCACGTCGCCGGGGCCGTCGACCAGGGTGATCCGCTCGGGGGCCTCGCCGGCCGTGCCGACGACTTCCTCGTGGCCTTCGTGGCCGATGAGCAGGATGTCGTAGTCCTCGTCGGCGAACCGGACGGCTTCCTTGTGGACCTTGGTGACGAGCGGGCAGGTCGCGTCGATGGTCGCGAGCTTGCGCTGCGCGGCCTCCTCGTGGACGACGGGGGCCACGCCGTGCGCGGAGAACATCACGATGGAGCCCTCGGGCACCTCCTCCGTCTCCTCGACGAAGATCGCGCCCTTCCGCTCCAGGGTCTGCACGACGTATTTGTTGTGGACGATTTCCTTGCGCACGTAGATCGGTGCGCCGTACTGCTCCAGAGCTTTCTCGACGGCGATCACGGCACGGTCCACGCCCGCGCAGTAGCCCCGGGGGGCAGCGAGCAGGACACGGCGGGCGGTCGTAGCAGTCATGCCGTCCATCGTACGGGTCGGCGTCCGTGCGGCACATCGCCCTCCCGGTGGACCTCCGGAGGCGGAGGCGGGGCCGGGCGAGCGGCCCCGGCGCGCCCCGGCGGCGGCGGGCCGGGAGTGCCGGAAGCTGGTGGGCGCGTCCCGCCGGGCGGTCACCACCGGCCGGCGGGCGACCGACAGCCTCCGGCGGGCGAGTGCCCGCCGGCCGACACACCGCTGAGCGCCCGGTATCGCGGCGGCCGTCCGCACCGAGCCGATGGACCAGCGCCGACCAGCGAGGAGGCCCCGCCATGACCGCACCGGTCACACCCGCCGAGCCGAACGAGCCGATCGAGCCGTCCGGGCCGGCCGCCGCCGAGAGCACTCTGAAGCGCACTCTGACCTTCCGGGACCTGATCGTCTACGGGTTGCTGTTCATCGCCCCGATGGCGCCGGTGGGCATCTTCGGCACCCTCGACGCGAAGTCGCACGGCGCCGTCGCCCTCGTCTACCTGGTGGCGACCGTCGCGATGGCCTTCACCGCCTACTCGTACGCGCAGATGGTGCGTGTCGCCCCGCAGGCCGGGTCCGTCTTCACGTACGCGCGGCTGGGGCTCGGCGAGGGGGCGGGGTTCGTCGCCGGGTGGATGGCGATGCTCGACTACCTGCTGATCCCGGCGGTCGCGTATCTCTTCTCCGGCATCGCGATGCACGCGCTGGTGCCCTCGGTGTCGCAGTGGGTGTGGACGGCGCTCGCCGTCGTCGTCACGACCGGGCTCAACCTGTGGGGCGTACGGGCCGCCGCGAAGGTCGGCTTCCTGGTGCTGGCCCTGGAGATCGCGGTGCTGCTGATCTTCGTGGTGTCGGCCGTCGTGGTGCTGGCCGCCGACGGCGCGCAGCGCGGCTGGCTGTCGCCGCTGACCGGCGAGGGCGCGTTCTCGATGACGGCGGTGCTGGGCGCGGTGTCGGTCGCGGTGCTGTCGTATCTCGGCTTCGACGCGATCGCCTCGTTCGCGGAGGAGGCGCTCGGCGGCTCGGCCCGGGTGGCGCGGGCCGTGCTCACCTGTCTGGTGGCGGCGGGCGTGCTGTTCGTCGCGCAGACGTATCTGGCCGGGCTGCTCGCGCCGATGTCGGCGGCCGAGCTGGCCGCCGAGCCGGCGACGCAGGGGTCCGCGTTCTACGACACGGTGGACTCCTCGGTCGGCTCCTGGCTGCACGACCTGGTCGCGGTGAGCAAGGCGATCGGTGCGGCCTTCGCGGCGCTGGCCGGGCAGGCGGCGGCCGGGCGGCTGCTGTTCGCGATGGCGCGGGAGCGGCGGCTGCCGGCTCTGCTGTCCAAGGTGAACGGCGCGAGCGGGGTGCCGCGCCGGGCGCTGCTGCTCTCGGCGGCGGTGACCCTGATCGCGGCGGTGTGGGCGGCCCGCCGGGACGACGGTCTGGACCGGCTGGTCTCGGTGGTGGACATCGGCGCGCTGACCGCTTTCACGCTGCTGCACGCGTCCGTGGTCGGCTGGTTCTGGGTCCGCAAGCGGTCCGGCGCCCCGAACGCCTTCAAGCACCTGGTGCTCCCGGTGCTCGGCATGGCGGTGACGATCGCGGTGATCGTGGAAGCGTCGGAAGTGGCGCAAGTGGTCGGAGCGATCTGGTTCGCGGTGGGGCTGGCCGTCCTCGCCGTACAGCGCGGGCGGCGCGGCGGGCGCACTGTCGGTACCGGCGGATAGCCTCTGCGTATGGCTGCGAACACGTCCGCGGAAGCGCCGATCCCGGTCGGCGAGGTGTCCCGGATGATCGGGGGGTGGATCGACCGGCTCGGGCCGGTGTGGGTGGAGGGGCAGATCACCCAGCTGTCCCGGCGACCGGGCGCCGGGGTGGTGTTCCTGACGCTGCGCGACCCTTCGTACGACATCTCGCTGAGCGTGACGTGTTTCCGCGCCGTCTTCGACAAGATCGCGGACACCGTCTCGGAGGGCGCGCGGGTCGTCGTGCACGCGAAACCGGAGTGGTACGCGCCGCGCGGCCAGCTCTCGCTGCGCGCGGCCGAGATCCGGCCGGTCGGCGTCGGCGAGCTGCTGGCGCGGTTGGAGCAGCTGAGGAAGAGCCTCGCGGCGGAGGGGCTGTTCGCGCTCGACCGGAAGAAGCCGCTGCCCTTCCTCCCGCAGCTCATCGGGCTGGTCTGCGGCCGCGCCTCGGCCGCCGAGCGCGATGTGCTGGAGAACGCCCGGCTGCGCTGGCCCGCGGTCCGCTTCGAGGTGCGCAACGTCCCGGTGCAGGGCGTGCGCGCGGTGTCTGAGGTGACCGACGCCGTCAAGGAGCTGGACGCCAGGCCGGACGTCGACGTGATCATCGTGACGCGCGGCGGCGGCAGCGTCGAGGACCTGCTGCCGTTCTCCGACGAGCAGCTGATCCGGGCGGTGGCCGCGTGCGGCACGCCGGTCGTCTCCGCGATCGGCCATGAACCCGACTCCCCGCTGCTCGACCTGGTCGCCGACCTGCGCGCGTCCACGCCGACGGACGCGGCGAAGAAGGTCGTGCCGGACGTGGGCGAGGAGCTGGCCCGTATCCAGCAGTTGCGCGAGCGGGCGCTGCGTACGGTCACCGGGCTGCTGGACCGCGAGGAGCGGGGGCTGGCCTCGGCGCTGGGGCGGCCTTCCATGGAGCGGCCGCAGACGATGGTGGCCGAGCGCGAGCAGCAGGTCTCCGCGCTGCTGGAGCGCGGCCGGCGCACGCTCGGGCATCTGCTGGACCGGGCCGACTCGGAGCTGTCGCACACCCGCGCGCGGGTGCTCGCCCTCTCCCCGGCCGCCACGCTGCAACGCGGCTACGCGGTGTTGCAGCGGGCGGACGGCGAGGTGGTCAGGGCGGCGGACGAGGTCGCGCCGGACGAGGAGCTGCGCGCCCGGGTCGCGGAGGGCGGCTTCACGGTGCGGGTGCTGCCCTGAGGAGGCGGCGGGGGCTTCCCGCCGCATCCCGATCACCGCTCCCCGCCGTACAGCCGCGATGTCGTTTTCAGACCCCAGACTTCAGAGCCCCACACCCCAGAGCCCCACACCCCAGAGCCCCAGAGCCCCAGACTTCAGACTTCAGACTTCAGACCCAGGGTGGTTCCCATGAGCAAGACGGACGAGAAGTCCACCGACTCGACGCTCGGCTACGAGCAGGCCAGGGACGAGCTGATCGAGGTCGTGCGCCGCCTGGAGACGGGCGGCACGACCCTTGAGGAGTCGTTGGCCCTGTGGGAGCGCGGGGAGGAGCTGGCCAAGGTGTGCCGTCGGTGGCTGGACGGCGCGCGGGCCCGGCTGGACGCGGCTCTCGCCGAGTCGAAGGACCGGGCGGCGGACCCCACGGAGGGCTGAGCGGGGAAGGCTGAGCGCGGCAGGCTGCGCCCGGCCCGACGACGGCGCTGCTCAGAGCCCCGGTCACACCCTGGTCAGGCCCCGCTCAGGGGCCGGTCAGGCCCCGATCACACCCGCTCGGGGACCGCCCAGGGACCCGTCAGCCCCCCGTACGCACTGCGGCGTGTGAAGCGGAGCACACTGCCCCAGTTTTAGTTGAATCTTAATCTAGTCGGCGTAGGCTGATGCGTAGCCCCATCGGTTCGCACGCTCTCAGAAGGTTGTACGCATGTCTCTCGTACTCGACCCCGCCGCCCAGGACCTGCTGTTCCGCGAGGCCCGCACCGCCAACACGTTCACCGACGAGCCGGTGACCGACGAGCAGGTCCAGGCGATCTACGACCTGGTCAAGTACGCGCCGACCGCCTTCAACCAGTCGCCGCTGCGCGTCGTCCTGGTCCGCTCCCCCGAGGCCCGCGAGCGCCTCGTGTCGCACATGGCCGCGGGCAACCAGCCGAAGACCGCCGCCGCCCCGCTGGTCGCGATCCTCGCCACCGACCACGAGTTCCACCAGGAGCTCCCGCAGCTGCTCCCGCACGCCCCGGGCATCGCCGACGCGTTCTTCTCCGAGCGCTCGGTCCGCGAGCAGGCCGGCACCTTCAACGCCTCGCTGCAGGCCGGCTACTTCATCCTGGGCATCCGCGCCGCCGGTCTGGCCGCGGGTCCGATGACGGGCTACGACCCGGCGGGCATCGACAAGGAGTTCTTCGGCGACGGCGACCACTCCGTGCTGACCGTCGTCAACATCGGCAAGCCGGGCGACGACGCCTGGTTCGCGCGCTCCCCGCGGCTGGCCTACGACGAGGTCGTCAGCACCGTCTGACCCTCCCGAACCAGCGCCCGACCCACTGCGGCGGGACCGCGCGGCTCCCCGGACCGGGGGGCCCGCGGTTCAGTCGCGGCGACGCGGCGAGGCGTCACCAGCGGGCGCCGCCGGCCGTCGTGCTCAGGTCTTCTTCACCTTGAGCGCGGCGGCCAGTTTCGCGAGTTCGGCGTGCGGCACGGTACCGGTGACCACCGTGGTGACCCCGGGCTCCGCGCGCACCAGCGCGTTGTACTGCGAGCCCTGGTAGCGGTCCCACTTCACGCCGCCGATCCGCTCGACGACGTCCGTTTTGCGCGCGCCCTGGGTGACGGTCGCGATGAACTTCTTCGCCGGTCCGTCGCTCTGCTCGACGGCCGCGTACTCCTTGTCCTGGTCCAGGAAGCCCAGGTGCCAGACCGCGCCGTCCGGGCTCTGGCCGTTGTACGAGACCGAGGTGGCCCGCCAGCCCTTCGGCGTGCTCTCGGGCGCGGCCACCGCGTAGGGCGCCGCGCGCCGGGCCGTGTCCACCTCCACCCGGTAGCTGACCGGCTTGACCGGGTCCTTGTTCTCATCGTGCGGGATGAAGACGTAGATGCCCGCTACGACGGCGCCGATGACCGCCATCGACAACACCATGTCCCGCACCGTCTGCCTACCGCGCTTAGCTGCCACCCCCCTATCGTCCCCCACGCGCCGAGCCGTACGGAGTCCGGGGGCCCAGCCGCGTGGATGCCGCCGGTCCGGCCGCGCGGATGCCGCCGGTCCCGTCGATCGGGCGCCGCCGGTCCGGCCGACCCGCCCGAGCGGCCGGCTTCTCGCCCCTCAGCAGCGGACTTCTCGCCGCTCATGCGTGGGGCCCTCTGCTCACTTTGACGATGAACCGATAAAGTCGGCAGCACCCTCACCCTCCTCGCAGCCATCGGGGGAGCGTGGCCCACCCGGCCGTCGCCGTACAGAAAGGTGCGTTCCGATGTCCGAGCACCACTTGCCTTCCCAGCTCGAAGTAAGCCCCGAGGCTCCTGACCGGAACCTCGCTCTGGAGCTCGTCCGGGTCACCGAGGCGGGCGCCATGGCGTCCGGCCGGTGGGTGGGACGCGGCGACAAGAACGGCGCCGACGGCGCCGCGGTCAAGGCCATGCGTTCGCTCGTCGGCACCGTCTCGATGAACGGCGTCGTCGTCATCGGCGAAGGCGAGAAGGACGAAGCCCCGATGCTCTACAACGGAGAGCGGATCGGGGACGGGACCGGCCCCGAGTGCGACGTGGCCGTGGACCCCGTGGACGGCACCACGCTGACCGCCAAGGGCATGGCCAACGCCGTGTCCGTGCTGGCCGTCGCCGAGCGCGGCACCATGTTCGACCCGTCAGCGGTCTTCTACATGGAAAAGCTCGTCACCGGCCCCGAGGCCGCCGACTTCGTCGACATCAACGCGTCCGTCGCGGTCAACATCCGGCGCGTCGCCAAGGCGAAGCACAGCTCGCCCGAGGACATCACCGTGATGATCCTCGACCGCCCCCGGCACGACGGCATCGTGAAGGAGATCCGGGAGACCGGCGCCCGGATCAAGTTCATCACCGACGGCGACGTGGCCGGCGCGATCATGGCCGTACGCGAAGGCGCCGGCGTGGACCTGCTGCTCGGCATCGGCGGCACGCCCGAGGGCATCATCGCGGCCTGCGCGATCAAGTGCCTGGGCGGCACCATCCAGGCGAAGCTGTGGCCGAAGGACGAGGCGGAGCGGCAGCGGGCGATCGACGCGGGCCACGACCTGGACCGAGTCCTGCACACCAACGACCTGGTCAGCGGCGAGAACGTGTTCTTCGTCGCGACCGGGATCACGGACGGCGAACTGCTGCGCGGTGTGCGGTACGGCAGCGAGAGCGCCACCACTCAGTCGCTGGTGATGCGCTCCAAGTCCGGCACCATCCGGCAGATCGACTCCACCCACCGGCTGTCGAAGCTGCGCGCGTACAGCTCGGTCGATTTCGAGCGCGCCCGCTGAGCACGGCGACCGTGACGGCGTGACGCGAGCGGCCGGCGCGACAGCCGCGAGAACAGCACGAGCGAACCGGGGCTCCACCGATCAGGTGGGGCCCCGGCCCGTCGGCCACGTGTACCTCCGCCCCCTTATCCAGCGGCGGCGATCCGCGTGGTGCGTTGTATCTCGGCTTCCCGGCGCCGGCGGCGAGCCTGTACGACTCGACGCTCGGCTGCGGTCAGTCCTCCCCAGACGCCGTACGGCTCCGGCTGGACGAGTGCGTGTTCCTGGCACTCGACCATGACCGGGCAGCGCGCGCAGACCCGTTTTGCGGCCTCCTCGCGCGACAGCCGTGCGGCCGTCGGCTCCTTCGACGGGGCGAAGAACAGCCCGGCTTCATCCCGGCGGCACACCGCCTCCGAGTGCCAGGGGCCGACCTGTTCCCGAGCATGCATTCGCTGGGAAGGCATGGCGGCGTCCTGCAGGGGCTGATGCGGTAGCAGCACGGTCTACTCCTGACGACGGCTTCGCGAAAGAGTCACCCTTGCCCGTCTCGCTGGTCACGACTATTCGCACTTGCAGCCGTACGAGACGATGGAGCAAGCCCTACCCGTTGCAAGGCACTTCATGCCGAGAGTGGCCATCCGTACGCGGAGTGTGTGCCCCGGAAATACGGAACTTTCGATTCCGCAGTCGGTTTCAGCACTGATTTCGCATAAAATCCCACCACTGGCCGGCGCGGGCCCGCCGACGGTCCGCCGAGGATCACACCTCCGCGAAATCAACGGTTACCAGCGGGACATGGTCCGGAAATCAACTTCCGGCCGCCGGGGCGGCGCGGGGCGGGCGGCGGACCGCCGCCGGGGCGCTCCGGGCCACCGGACCGCCGATGGGGTCCAACGTCCGAGCGGTCAGTGGGTCCGCAGCTCGAGCCCGCCGTCCGAGCCGCCGTCCGAGCCCTCAGCCGCCGAACTCCTTGCGCAGCCGGTCCCGCAGGTCGCGGACCCGCTTGCCCAGCTTCGGCTTCGCCTCGACGCCGCCGAAGACCGCGAAGCCGCTGACGACGATCACCGGCGCGTTCGGGTCGGGCGCCTCGTACGTCTTCACATCGAAGCCGCCGAAGATTCCGGTGCCGGTACCGCGCAGCGTGACGTTCTCCGGAACCAGGATGGCCACCCCGCCGAAGATCGCCGTCGCGTTGATGACGGTCTCCTGGCGCTCGAACACCGCCTCGGTCAGGTCGATCTCCACGCCGCCGAAGCACGCGAACGCGTTGGTGCGCGCGCCGACGCGCCAGCGGCCCTTGCGGGTCGCGGCGCCGAAGACCGCGATCAGGTTCTGCGCGGCGAGCGGGGTGCGGGAGTGCGGCGGGGCGTCGTCCGACGGGGAAGCCGCCCTGCCCGTACGGTCCGTGTCGCGGGCGGCCGGCAGATCGCGGACCAGCGGCTCCAGCTCGCCGAGGGTCTTGGCCCGGTAGGCCCCGTCGATCCGCTCGGAGTGCTCCGCGGCGCTCAGCCGCCCCTCCGCCAGCGCCTCCCGCAGAAGGTCCGCGACCCGGTCGCGGTCCGCGTCGGAGGCGCGGATCGCCGAGGAGGCGATGGCCGAGGACGCGACGTACGGGGCGGGCGCGCCGGCTGCCGAGGGCCCGGCCCCGGAAGGCTCGGCCTCCGCGACGGGCTTGGCCAGGGGCACGGGCTGCTGCTCTCGCTTCTGAAGCGACGACTCATCCACGCGCTCAGCGTACCCAAACGCGATAGATCGCGACTAGGCCCATCGCGTGCCGACTCGAAACCCGGCGGACGGCCGGCGGACGGCCCGAAGGAGGCCCGTCAGGAACCCGTCGGGAGCCCGCTGCGAGCCCGGCGGTCGGCCTGCCGGTCGGGCTTGCCGGCCCCCGCCGTGCGAGGTGAGCCTTACCTCACCGGCGCGACCGCACCAGCGGGTTCTACTCTGGACGATGCTGTCGAAGAAGCCAGCCGTAGTCGCCGCCCGAGTGAGGAATGGCCGTCATGCCCCCTGTCGCCCGCCCGACCCAACCCGAGTTCGCCTACACGGACCTCCTCCCGCTGGGCGAGGACGCCACCCCGTACCGGCTGGTGACCTCCGAGGGTGTGAGCACCATTGAGGCGGACGGCCGTACGTTCCTCAAGGTCGAGCCCGAAGCGCTGCGCAAGCTCGCCGCCGAGGCGATGCACGACATCTCGCACTACCTGCGCCCGGCCCACCTCACCCAGCTGCGCCGCATCCTGGACGACCAGGAGGCCAGCGCCAACGACCGCTTCGTGGCACTCGACCTGCTGAAGAACGCGAACATCGCGGCGGCCGGCGTGCTCCCGATGTGCCAGGACACCGGCACCGCCATCGTGATGGGCAAGCGCGGCCAGAACGTGCTGACCCGGGGCGGCGACGAGGAGGCGCTCTCGCGCGGCATCTTCGACGCGTACACCAAGCTGAACCTGCGCTACTCCCAGATGGCCCCGCTGACCATGTGGGACGAGAAGAACACCGGCACGAACCTGCCCGCGCAGATCGAGCTGTACGCGACCGACGGCGGCGCGTACAAGTTCCTCTTCATGGCCAAGGGCGGCGGCTCGGCCAACAAGTCCTTCCTCTACCAGGAGACGAAGGCCGTCCTCAACGAGGCCGGGATGATGAAGTTCCTGGAGGAGAAGATCCGCTCGCTGGGCACCGCGGCCTGCCCGCCGTACCACCTGGCGATCGTCGTCGGCGGCACCAGCGCCGAGTTCGCGATGAAGACCGCGAAGTACGCCTCCGCGCACTACCTGGACGAGCTGCCCGGCGAGGGTTCGCCGACCGGCCACGGCTTCCGGGACAAGGAGCTGGAGGAGAAGGTCTTCGAGCTGACGCAGCGGATCGGCATCGGCGCGCAGTTCGGCGGCAAGTACTTCTGCCACGACGTGCGGGTCGTCCGGCTGCCCCGGCACGGCGCGTCCTGCCCGGTCGCCATCGCGGTCTCCTGCTCCGCGGACCGGCAGGCCGTCGCGAAGATCACCGCCGAGGGCGTCTTCCTGGAGCAGCTGGAGACCGACCCCGCGCGCTTCCTGCCGGAGACGACGGACGAGCACCTCGACACGGACGTCGTGCAGATCGACCTGAACCGGCCGATGGACGAGATCCGCGCCGAGCTGACGAAGTACCCGGTCAAGACCCGGCTCTCGCTCACCGGCCCGCTGGTCGTCGCGCGCGACATCGCACACGCGAAGATCAAGGAGCGGCTGGACGCGGGCGAGGAGATGCCGCGGTACCTGCGCGACCACGCCGTCTACTACGCCGGCCCGGCCAAGACCCCCGAGGGCTACGCCTCCGGCTCCTTCGGCCCGACGACCGCGGGCCGGATGGACGCGTACGTCGAGCAGTTCCAGGCGGCCGGCGGCTCGCAGGTGATGCTGGCCAAGGGCAACCGCTCGCAGCAGGTCACCGACGCGTGCGGCGCGCACGGCGGCTTCTACCTCGGCTCCATCGGCGGCCCGGCCGCGCGGCTCGCGCAGGACTGCATCAAGAAGGTCGAGGTCCTGGAGTACGAGGAGCTGGGCATGGAGGCGGTCTGGAAGATCGAGGTCGAGGACTTCCCGGCGTTCATCGTGGTGGACGACAAGGGGAACGACTTCTTCGCGTCGATCGAGACCACGCCCACGATGCTGACGATTCCGGTCCGCCAGGGGGCGTAGCGCCGCGGCCCGGTCCCGTCGGCGCGCCCGCCGGCCCCCTGGCCCCCGTCCCGCTCTCCCGTCGACGGCCGTGCCGACTGTCAGACCTCGCTTCTAGACTCGGGGACCGTACGGAACGAAAAAGCGCGAGCGAAAAGCGCGCACGGGAACAGGAACGGGGCGGGAGCGATGGTGGCGCGACGCCCGCAGGTGAGCCCGGTCGGCGGGCTGGTGCGGTGCGCGGTGGTCTTCGTGCCGGCCGAGCTGCCGCGCGAGGGGCTGCTGGCGTTCTGGTCGCCCGAGGGCGACGAGCTCCCCGCGCGGCCGGGCGGGGGCGAGCCTGCCGCCGACGGGGCCGATGTGGTCAGCCGCTACGCCGTCGAGGAGCTGACGGTCGTACGGCGGCACGGCTCCGGCGTACGCAGCCGTACCGTCCCGGCCGTGCTGCTGTCCGTGGCCGAGGCCGTGCCGCTGCTGGTCCGCGCCCGGAACGAACCGGGCGCCCACCCAGCCGCCCGCTGCTGGGGCGCGGCGGCGCTGCACGCGCTGCACCTCGTGGCGCGCGGGCGGCTGCTGCCGGGGCTGACCGCCGCCGATCAGGACGCGTGGCGGGCCGGGCCGCTGGACGCCGAGGACACCGCGTACGTACGGGCCATCGCCGCCGCCATGCCCCCCGAGGCCCACGCGGCCCCGCTCGCCGGGCGCAAGCCCCTCCAGTTGCCCGACGCCGAGGCCCTGGTGCGGGCCTTCTTCGACGCGGTCGCCGACACGCTGCCGCGCACCCCGGCGGCGGCCCACGCGGTGGGAGCGCCCTTCGCGGCGCGCGAGCCGCAGCGGCTGCCGCACGCGCGCGGGTGGGCGGCCGAGGTCGCGGCGGGCATGGACGCCGGGGTGCGGGTCTCGCTGCGGCTGGACCTGAAGGCATCCGACTTGTTCGACATCGGGGAAGACCCAGAGCCAGACCCCGACGACGCCGAGGACGAGAACGGCGGCGGCGAGCGGCACGCGGGCGCCGCCATCGTCCAGGTGCACAGCCTCGCCGACCCGACGATCGTCATCGACGCGGCGGAGCTGTGGTCGGGCGGCGGCGGTGAGCACTTCGGGCCGCGCGTGCGGATCGACACCGCGCTGGCGCTGCGCCGGGCGGCCCGGCTGTGGGAGCCGCTGGGCCGGCTGCTGGAGCGGCCGGTGCCCGACGTGCTGCCGCTGTCCGAGGACGAGCTGTACGAGCTGCTGGGCGAGGTGTCGACCCGGCTGGGCGCGGCGGGGGTCGCCGTGCACTGGCCCAGGGACCTGGCCCGCACGCTGACCGCCACCGCCGTCGTGGGCGCCGCGCCCGGTTCCGCCACCGACGGCACGACCTTCTTCGACAGCGACGAACTCCTGAAGTTCAGCTGGCAGCTGGCGGTCGGCGGGGTGCCGCTCACCGAGGCGGAGATGGACGCGCTGGCCGAGGCCCACCGGCCGGTGGTGCGGCTGCGCGATCAGTGGGTGCTGGTCGATCCGCTGCTCGTGGGCAAGGCGCGCAAGCGCGAGTTGGGGCTGCTGGGCCCGGTCGACGCGCTGGCGCTCGCGCTGAGCGGCAGCGCGGAGGTGGACGGCGAGAGTGTCGAGGCCGTCCCGGTCGGCGCGCTGGCCGCCCTGCGCGAGCGGCTCATCGCGGGCGCGACGCCCCTCGCCCAGCCGGCCGGACTCGACGCGACGCTGCGCGACTACCAACTGCGCGGCCTCGGCTGGCTCGACCTGATGACCTCGCTGGGCCTGGGCGGCTGCCTCGCCGACGACATGGGCCTCGGCAAGACGATCACCGTCATCGCCCTCCACCTGCACCGCGCCCGCACCGCCCCGACGCTGGTGATCTGCCCCGCCTCGCTGCTCGGCAACTGGCAGCGCGAGATCGAGCGCTTCGCCCCCGGCACCCCGGTGCGCCGCTTCCACGGCGCGGGCCGCACCCTCGACGCCCCCGCCACCCTCGATGACACAGCAGGCCCGACCGGCACAACCGGCGGCTTCATCCTCACCACGTACGGCACGATGCGCGGCAGCGCCCCCGAACTGGCCGAGCACCGCTGGGGCATGGTCGTCGCCGACGAGGCGCAGCATGTGAAGAACCCGTACTCCTCGACCGCGAAGGCGCTGCGGACCATCCCCTCGCCCGCCCGCGTCGCGCTGACCGGCACGCCCGTGGAGAACAACCTCTCCGAGCTGTGGGCCCTCCTCGACTGGACCACGCCGGGCCTGCTCGGCCCGCTGAAGTCCTTCCGCGCCCGGCACGCCCGCGCGGTGGAGGGCGGCGAGGACGACGAGGCGACGGAGCGGCTGTCCCGTCTCGTGCGCCCGTTCCTGCTGCGCCGCAAGAAGTCCGACCCGGGCATCGCGCCCGAGCTGCCGCCCAAGACGGAGACCGACCACCCGGTCGCGCTCACCCGCGAACAGGCGTCTCTCTACGAGGCGGTCGTGCGCGAGACGATGGCGGTGATCGAGAGCGCGGAGGGCATCGCGCGGCGCGGGATGGTCATGAAGCTGCTGGCCGCGCTCAAGCAGATCTGCAATCACCCGGCGCAGTATCTGCGGGAGGGCTCGACGCGGCTGGTGGGCCGCTCGGGCAAGCTGGAACTGCTCGACGAGCTGCTGGACACGATCCTCGCCGAGGGCCGCGCGGTGCTGATCTTCACCCAGTACGTGTCGATGGCCCGGCTGCTCTCGGACCACCTGACCGCGCAGGGCATCTCGTCCCAACTCCTGCACGGGGGGACGCCGGTCCCCCGGCGCGAGGAGATGGTGGACCGCTTCCAGTCCGGCGAGATCCCGGTCTTCCTGCTCTCGCTGAAGGCCGCGGGCACGGGCCTCAATCTCACCCGCGCGGAACACGTCATCCACTTCGACCGCTGGTGGAACCCAGCGGTGGAGGAGCAGGCGACGGACCGCGCGTACCGCATCGGACAGCACCGGCCGGTCCAGGTCCACCGCCTGATCGCGGAGGGCACGGTCGAGGACCGCATCGCCGAGATGCTCGCGTCCAAGCGCGCGCTCGCCGACGCGGTGCTGGGCGACACCGGCGAGGCCGCCCTGACCGAGCTGAACGACCGCGATCTCGCGGACCTGGTGGCGCTGCGGAGGACGGGATGAGCACGGATCAGGACGTCCCGCGCGGCGAGGAGCCGGGCGAGGACCGGAGCGAGGGCGACGGGCCGGATGCGCGCACGCGCGAGCGGACGGGCGGAGCCCGAGCCAGCGATCAGGCCAGGGCAGGGATCGTCAGGGGGCGGCCCGGCAGGCGGGGCAGGCGGTCCGGAACGGATGGAGCGCGGACCGGCGAGCGGCCCGGTGGGGCCCGTACGGGTGCCGAGCGGGCCGACGGAGCTGGGAGCGGCGAAGCCCGTGCCGCCGCCCCGGCCGACGAGCCCCGTACCGCCGAGCGGCCCCGCGCCGCCGCGAGCGACGGGGCTACGAGCATCGGGGCCGCTACGGGTGACGGGGCCGCCCGAGCCCGTACCCGTGACGCGGCCGGCGCGGCCCGCACCCGCGAGGGGACCACCGGAGCCCGTACCCGCGCCCCGGCCGGAACGGCCGCCACCCGCCCCCCTGCCGACGCAGCCCGTACCGCCGACCGCCGCCGCACCTTCCCCGCGCTGGAGCCGATCGCGGGGCGCGGCGAGCGGCTCACCGAGAGCTGGTGGGGCGACGCGTGGGTAGCGGCCCTGGAGGAGATGTCGCTGGACGCCGGCCGGCTCAACCGGGGGCGGACCTACGCCCGCGCGGGCCACGTCGACGCGATCACCGTCGAGGCAGGCCGGATCATCGCGTATGTGCACGGCAGCAGGCCCCGCCCGTACCGCACCCAGATCCGGCTGCGGACGCTCACGGACGAGGAGTGGGACCGGTTCCTCGACGCGGCGGCGGCCCAGCCGGGCCATATCGCGGCGCTGCTGGACAAGGACATGCCGCACTCCCTGGTGGAGGCCGCGGCGGAAGCGGGCGTCTCGCTGCTGCCGGCCGCCGGGGACCTCGCGCCCGACTGCTCCTGCCCGGACGACGGCCATCCGTGCAAGCACGCCGCCGCCCTCTGCTACCAGTGCGCCCGGCTGCTGGACACGGACCCGTTCGTGCTGCTCCTGATGCGCGGCCGGGGCGAGCGCGAGCTGCTCGACGAGCTGGACCGGCGTAACGCGGTCCAGTCCGCCCGCGAGCGGCAGTCCGCGGCCGTGCTGCCCGGGGTGAACGCCCGCGAAGCGCTCGCGCCGCGCACGCTGCCGCCGCTCCCCGCCCCGATGCCGCCCGCCCCGCACCCGGGCCGGCCGCCCGCGTACCCCGGCGGCGGCGCGGGCGCCCCCGACCCGCTGGCCCTGGACCTGCTGGCCACGGACGCCACGGCCCGCGCGCACACCCTGCTGACCACCGGCGCGGACCCCCTCGCGGGCCTCACCCGCTGGCAGGACGCGGTCCGGCTGGCCGCCGCCCACCCCGGCTCCGGCCTCACCGCCGCGACCCGCGACCTGTACGCCTCACTGGCCAAGTCCAACGACCGCACGCCGCACGGCCTGGCCCGCGCGGCCGCCGCCTGGCTCCAGGGCGGCGCGGCGGGCCTGGCCGTACTGGAAACCCCCTGGGACCCCCCAGCCGGCAACTTCGACCGCGCCCGCAGCGCCCTGGCCGCCGCGGACCGGCCCCCCATGGCCATCTGGCGCAACCGCCTCACCAACCCCTCGGGAGTCATCCAACTCCGCTACGGCCAGGACGGCTTCTGGTACCCGTACCGCTCGGACAGGGGCCGGGACGACTGGTGGCCGGAGGGCGAGGCCGACCAGGACCCGGTGGGGGCGCTGACCTCGACGCTGCACGGGTAGCGGCGGCCCCTCCGCCGCCGCGCGGCGTCCGGCCGGAGCCGCTCCCGTCCCAGCCGCCGCCCACCGCATTTACTGGTGGCCGGACCCGCTGCGGCCGGACCCGCTGGGGGCGCATCCGGCCCGCTGGGGAACATCCGGAACAGGACCAGCGCTCAGCCTTCAGGAGGTGCCTGACGATGACCGACGGCAATGACACGACCGGCACGAATTTCCGGACCGAACACGACTCCATGGGCGAGGTGCGAGTCCCCGAGGACGCCAAGTGGCGAGCGCAGACGCAGCGCGCCGTGGAGAATTTCCCGATCTCCGGACAGCGGCTGGAGCGCGCGCACATCGCGGCGCTGGCGCGGATCAAGGCGGCGGCGGCCAAGGTCAACGCCGAGCTGGGGGTCGTCGCGAAGGACGTCGCCGAGGCGATCGGGGCGGCCGCCGCGGAGGTCGCGGAGGGGCGGTGGGACGAGCACTTCCCCATCGACGTGTTCCAGACCGGCTCGGGCACGTCCTCCCATATGAACGCCAACGAGGTCATCGCGACCCTGGCGAGCGCGCGGCTCGGCCGCGATGTGCATCCCAATGACCAGGTGAACGCCAGTCAGTCGTCCAACGACGTCTTCCCGTCCTCGATCCACATCGCGGCGACGGGCGCGGTGACCGGCGAGCTGATCCCGGCGCTGGAGCATCTGGCGGTCGCGCTGGAGCGCAAGGCGGGCGAGTTCGCGACGGTGGTCAAGTCGGGGCGTACGCATCTGATGGACGCGACGCCGGTGACGCTGGGCCAGGAGTTCGGCGGGTTCGCGGCGCAGATGCGCTACGGCGTCGAGCGGCTGCGCGCGTCGCTGCCGCGGCTCGCCGAACTGCCGCTCGGCGGCACGGCCGTGGGCACCGGGATCAACACCCCGCCCGGCTTCTCGGCCGCCGTGATCGCCGAGGTCGCGAGCAGTACGGGGCTGCCGCTGACCGAGGCGCGCGACCACTTCGAGGCGCAGGGCGCGCGGGACGGGCTGGTGGAGACCTCCGGCCAGCTGCGGACGATCGCGGTCGGCCTCACCAAGATCTCCAACGACCTGCGCTGGATGGCCTCGGGGCCGCGCACCGGGCTGGCCGAGATCAACCTGCCCGATCTGCAACCGGGTTCGTCGATCATGCCGGGCAAGGTGAACCCGGTGATCCCCGAGGCGGTGCTGATGGTCGCCGCCCAGGTGACCGGCAATGACGCCACGGTCGCCGTCGCCGGGGCGTCCGGCAACTTCGAGCTGAACGTCATGCTGCCGGTCATCGCCAAGAACCTGCTGGAGTCGATCCGGCTGCTGTCCACCGTGACCCGGCTGCTCGCCGACCGTACGGTCGACGGGATCACGGCCAACGTGGACCGGGCCCGTGAGTACGCCGAGTCCTCGCCGGCCGTCGTCACCCCGCTCAACCGCTACGTCGGGTACGAGGAGGCGGCGAAGATCGCCAAGCGGGCGATCGCCGAGCGGCTGACCATCCGTGAGGTGGTCCTCGCGGGCGGTTACGTCGAGCGCGGCCTGCTCACCGCGGAGCAGTTGGACGAGGCGCTGGACGTGCTGCGGATGACCCGGCCGTAGAGCGTCGACGGGGTGTGGTCACCGGGGGGCGGCCGGCGCGGTCGCCGCCGGGGCGCCCCCGCGCGCCCTGGTTGGGCCGGATTCGCCGCCGCCGGCGCGCCCTTGGGGGAAAATTGTTGTGCGCAAGCTCACAGCGCGGCGATCTTCCCGCGCCTAAGATCTGTTCATGACAGCGGACACGGTGGATACGAACGGCAGCGGCGGCCCCGGCGGTGCGGGCGCCGCCCACTGGGCGCCGGGGGAGCAGATCCTCTGGCGCTACCGCGGCAACGCCAGCGACCGGGTGCACATCTGCCGGCCGATGACCGTGGTCGAGGACGGCCCCGACCTGCTCGCCGCCTGGATGGCGCCGGGCACCGCCTGCGTGAAACCGGTGCTCACGGACGGCACTCCGGTGCACCGTGAGCCGTTGGTCACCCGCTATACGAAGCCGCGGGCCGTCACCCGCGGCCCTTGGTTCGGCACCGGCGTGCTGAAGCTAGCGCGCCCCCGCGAACCGTGGTCGGTCTGGCTGTTCTGGGACCGGGGGTGGCGTTTCAAGAACTGGTACGTGAACCTGGAGGAGCCGCTGCGCCGCTGGAAGGGCGGCGTCGACTCCGAGGACCATTTCCTGGACATCGTGGTGCACCCTGACCGCAGTTGGGCCTGGCTCGACGAGGACGAGTTCGCGCAGGCCCAGCGGGTCGGGCTGATGTCCGCCGCCCAGGCGGGCGCGGTGCGGGAGGCGGGGCGTTCCGCGATCGACGTGATCGAGGCGTGGGGAGCGCCGTTCTCCGCGGGTTGGGAGGATTGGCGGCCGAATCCGGAGTGGTCCGTTCCGGCCCTCCCGGAGGACTGGGATCGCACACCGGCGCGCATGACCTCATGAGCCCCTTGATGCGCCCCCGTGGTTCAAACGTAGGATCGTCCTCCGCACCACTGAGCAGGCACAACTCCCCAACCACGCGTAAGGATTGACCCACGGTCACAGGAGGGGCGCAGGAGTGAGCGACGACAGTCACCGCACCGACACCGCAGCAGGCAGCGAACACGGGGGCGGCGGCCATCCGGCCGACGAACCCGAGCGATCTCCGGCCAAGCAGGCCGATCAGGGCATCCAGGACAAACGCGATGCTCCGGTCGGTCAGCACAAAAAGGGCAAGCCCCGCAAAACGGGGTACCCGGGCTACCAGGGCCACCCCCGGCTGGCCCTCGACCGGGCCGGCCAGGCCGACGCGTTCGACGCCATCGGCAACCGCTACGACGAGGCGTTCCCGCACAAGGAGGGCCAGCTCGCCTCCGGGCACTGGCTCGCCGCCGCGCTGCCGCCCGGCTCCCGCATCCTCGACGTCGGCTGCGGCACCGGACTGCCGACCGCCCGTCAGCTCACCGACTCCGGGCACCACGTCACCGGCGTCGACCTGTCCCCCGTCATGGTCAAACTCGCCCGCGACAATGTGCCGGGCGGAACCTTCCACCAACTCGACCTGGCCGAGCTCGCGGACAGCGGCCTGGGCCCCTTCGACGGCGTCGCCGCCTTCTTCGCCCTGCTGATGCTCCCGCGCGCGGAGGTTCCGCACGCTCTGCGTATGCTGCACGGACTGCTGCGGCCCGGGGGGCTGCTGGCACTGGCCATGGTCGAGGCCGACGTGGACGACTTCTCGATTCCGTTCCTGGGCAACGCGATCCGGGTATCGGGTTACCTGCGAGATGATTTGCGCCAGGTCGTGCGCGAGGCGGGTTTCGAGATCGCTGGGGAGGACTGCCTGGCCTACGCACCGGCGAGTACGGACGTGGCCCCCGAGATGCAGCTCTTCCTGAACTGCCGACGACGCGCCTGACACGCGGCGCGCCCGACGCGCAGCCCCGGACGGATGGAAACCCTACGCGTGACGGAGCACCCCACCTCGCACGAGGCACGGCAGGCGGCCTCGGCCGCCCCGGCCCCCGGGCCGGCGAACCAGTCTCCGGCCCCGGCCGAGGACACGAACCTCGCTGTCCCGGACCCCCGCACGGCGTTACAGCGCGCCGCTGACACGACCGGCGAGCAGCCGGAACCGGCTTCCGGCCGTCGCCGCCCGCCGGCCCGCCGCAGTGCGCCGGACCCCGGCGCGACCGGCCCCGGAGCAGCCGCCGCTCCACCCCGTGAATCCCGCGCGCCCGAGCGCGGGTCCGACCGCACGCCCGAGCGCGCGCCCGACCGCGCCCCTGACCGCAACGCGGCCGAGGCCGCCCGGCGGGCCGCGGCGCGCGGCGCCGGCGCCCCGGGCAGCGAACGCGCCCGTACGGCGGCCCCCGGCGCCGTCGGCCACCACCGCGACGATCCGACGCCCCGGCCCCGCCCCGAGCACGCGGCTCAGCCCGAGCCCGCCGACGCCCCGCAGCCGAAGCCCGGCACCCCCGAAGCGACCCGCCCCTCCGCCCGGAGCTCCGGCCCGAGCGGCACTCGCGGCGGCGGTCGCGGCACGGCCCGCGGCCCGGTCGGCCGGAGCACACCCGCGAGCGGCATCCCCGCCGGACAGCAGCCGCAGCCGGGCCGCCCGCCCGAGCGCGCCCTGCCGCCCGAGGACCCCGACCAGCCCGTACGGCCCGGCTACCCCGGTGGAACCATCGGCTCCACCGGCCTCCAGACCACCCGGACCGCCGGCGGCGACCGGCTGCGCTTCATCGGCGCGGCCACCCGCCGGATCGCCCGCGGCATAGACCTCGATGAGATCGTGCTCGGCCTGTGCCGGGCCACCGTGCCGACGTTCTCCGACGCGATCCTCGTCTACCTGCGCGACCCGCTGCCCGTCGGCGACGAGCGCCCCACCGGACCCGTCTCACTGCGGCTGCGCCGCACCGACCGGCTGCCCGATCTGTCCAGCGGGCTCCAGGACTCGGACACCGGCGGCATCCGGCTGCCGCTCATCCCCCCGCACCCCGACCTGGGCATCTCCGTCAGCGGAGCCGCCGCCGAGGTGTGCGAGGTGCGACCGGGCGGACCGCTGGCCGAGGTGCTGCGCGGCGTACGGCCGGTGTTCGCCGACTCCGCCGCCGCACAGGCCGCGCTGCCCGAACTGCTCGGTGAGAACCGGGCCGTACCCACCGGCTACCGGGTGATCCTCGCGCCGCTGCGCGGCCGGCGCCGGGTGATCGGCGCGGCCGTGTTCCTGCGCCGATCCGACCGTCCCGCCTTCGACCCCGACGACCTGCTCGTCGCGGCGCAGCTCGCCACCCACACCGCGCTCGGCATCGACAAGGCGGTGCTCTACGGCCGCGAGGCGTACATCGCCGACGAGTTGCAGCGCACCATGCTCCCGGACTCGCTCCCGCAGCCCACCGGCGTGCGGCTCGCGAGCCGCTACCTGCCCGCGGCCGAGACCGCGCGGGTCGGCGGCGACTGGTACGACGCGATTCCGCTGCCCGGCAGCCGGGTCGCGCTGGTCGTCGGCGACGTGATGGGCCACTCCATGACCTCAGCCGCGATCATGGGCCAGCTCCGCACCACCGCGCAGACCCTGGCCGGCCTCGACCTGCCGCCCGAGGAGGTCCTGCACCACCTCGACGAGCAGGCGCAGCGGCTGGGCAGCGACCGGATGGCGACCTGCCTGTACGCGGTCTACGACCCGGTCGCGCACCGCATCGTCATCGCCAACGCGGGCCATCCGCCGCCCGTCATGCTGCACCGCGGCGGCCGGGCCGAGGTGCTGCATATACCGCCGGGCGCGCCGATCGGCGTCGGCGGGGTGGACTTCGAGGCGGTCGAGCTGGACGCCCCGGAGGGCGCGACGCTCATCCTCTACACCGACGGACTGGTCGAGTCCCGGGTCCGCGACGTCTGGACGGGCATCGAACAGCTCCGCGAGAAGGTCGCGGAGACGGCCCGGCTGACCGGCCCCAACCCGCCGCCGCTGGAACCGCTCTGCGACGAGGTGCTGGACATACTCGGCCCCGGCGACCGTGACGACGACATCGCCCTGCTGGCGGCCCGCTTCGACGGCATCGCGCCGAGCGACGTCGCCTACTGGTACCTGGACCCCAAGGCCCAGACCGCCGGCCAGGCCCGCCGCCTGGCCCGCCGGGCGCTGGCGCGCTGGGACCTGGAGGAGCTGACCGACTCGCTGGAACTGCTGGTCAGCGAGGTCGTCACCAACGCGGTCCGGTACGCCGAGCGCCCGATCACCCTGCGGCTGCTGCGCACCGACGTACTGCGCTGCGAAGTCGGCGACGACGTCCCCCAACTCCCCCGGCTGCGCCAGGCCAGTCTGTCCGACGAGGGCGGCCGCGGCCTCTACCTGGTGAACCGGCTGGCGCGACGCTGGGGCGCGACGCGGCTGAGTACGGGCAAGGTGGTGTGGTTCGAACTGGGGCTGCCGATCGAGCAGCAGTGAGGGGGCGGGCGCGCTCCGGGTGACCGCTTCCCCGGGGCCGCGCCCGCCGTCAGGCCGCGACGTCGAACGCCCCGGTCCCCGCGAGCCCCGCCCCCGGCCGCGCCAGCTCGAACCAGAGCGGCTTGCCCGCCGCCCCGAACACCTCGTCCCCCAGCGCGTAACCGCCCCAACTGTCGGCGCAGAGCCGCACGAGCAGCAGGCCACGGCCCCGCTCGGAATCGACAGGAGCAGGTGCGACGGGCGGCAGCGGCCCGCCCGGAGACCGGGGCTGCCGGATGCCTGCACCGCCGAGTGGGCGTAGCGTTGAAGTGACGAAGTCCCCGGGGGCCTGAGGCACCGGTGGAACGGAGGCGGTGATGGGTGCTCCCACCGCGCCAGTCTTTTTGCCTGCGCGGAATCGCGGCGGGCGGCTCGACGCGTACTCCGTACCGAGTCGTCCAGGGTGCTCCCTGCACTCACCGCCGAACGAACGCTCCCCGCCGCTCACTCCCGACGTCGGCATCGTCCGTGACTTCGGGCGATGGAGATCGAGCGGGGGAGCAGGAGGAGTCATGACGTGGAGTATCTCCGGCAACTACCTTGCCGGTTGTTCGTGTGTGATGGTCTGCGGGTGCGCCGTCGATGCGAAACCCCGTGATGCGCAGGGAGGCGAGCAGTGCCTGGGCATGGTCGGCTTCCATGTGGCCGAAGGACGCCTGGATGAAGTGGACCTGTCCGGGGTCGACTTCGCCCTTTACAACCACTTTCCCTCGAACCTGACCTCAGGTGACTGGAAGGTGGGCATTGTCGTCGACGAGGGCGCGAAGGATGAGCAGGCCGCTGCGGTCGAGCGCATCGTGTCCGGTCGCGAAGGCGGGACGTTCGGCGAAATCGCGCAGTTCTTCGGCGAGTACCTGGGCATGGAGCGGGCGAGCGTCTCCCTGACGAACGGGGACAAGCCCCGCCTCGCCGTCGGCGGGAAGTCCGACCTCGAATTCGAGCCTCTGACCGGGGCCGACGGAAACCCGACGACGGTCAAGAACGCAATGTTCGGGTTCGCACCGGAGTTCGTGCTGAGTCGCGCCAGCGGGCGTTCCGACGCCTTCGGCCTGTCCTTCGACGCGGTGTACGGCGAGAAGGCGGACTTCGCCTTCTCGAGCGAGCAGCCCGAGGGCGCGCCGGCCGGGCGGGCATAGGCGAAGGCAAGCCGTGTGGGAGGAGAAGGACCGCGCACCGCCTCCCACACGGTTGGGGCGGGCCGGGAAGCAGGCGCTCAGTACAGCCGGCCCATCGACGGGTGCATCGACGGCCCCGGCATCTGAAGGCCCGGCAGCATCCAGTCCTGGAACGGGGCCAAGGCGGCCAGTACGAGGAAGGCGAGGCCGACCGCCCAGGTGAGCCAGGGGCCTCGCCTCCACAGCTTCTCCAGGAAGATCACCGCGGCCAGCGCGGCCATGGCCGCCACGTTCATCAAGCCGAGCGGGACGAGGACGATCATCAGGCCCCAGCAGCAGCCGACGCAGTAGAGCCCATGGTGCGCGCCCACGCGCAGGTCGCGGGCCCACGGCCGGAAGCGCGCGTACCGGAGCAGGTGCGACAGCGGATTGCGGCAGTGCCGCAGACAAACGCGCTTGAGCGGCCCGAACTGGTGCAGCGCGGCGAGCAGGAACGCGGCTGCGCCGAGCCAGCGACCCACCTCGGGGTTGCCGTCCATCAGCCGCCCGGTCACTGCCAGGGCTCCGTACGCGAGCAGTCCGAACGCGGTCCAGACGAGCAGGTATCCGCCGGCGAACTGGGCGATCCGGGCGGCGCGGACCGCCCCGGCCGACTGTCGGCTGATCGCACGCACCCAGGTGATGGCCACCGGCGCCACCGACGGAAACATCATCGCCACCATCATGGTCACCCACAGCAGCAGGAAGACCGGCAGCGCCAGGCCCATCGTTCCGGGCTCCATCCCCGTGTCACGGGACTGGGCAACGGTGAGCGCCCATGCCGAGGCGGCGAGCAGAACCATCAGGATCCATGCGACGGCCAGGTCGCGCCTCGGCAGGAGGATTCCGGGCCGTGTCGGTGCTGGGGCGGCGAGGCGGACGTGCAGCATGGCGCTCCTCCAGGGCTTCACCCTGCCTTGACCGTGGCTCCTCCAGCAGATCACAGAAACGAAGGGGGCACCGCGCGGGCTCGGCCTCGGTGGTCCTTCTCAGGTGGCCTTCTCAGGGGTACGGCGGAAACGGCCGCTTCGCCGGTCCGTGACCGCTCCAAGATCCAATACGCTGCGCTGATGACCACTCCATCGTTCCAGGGCGGAGCGCTCCCGCCGCTCCAGCCGACCCACCCCATGCGCAGCAAGCCCGCCATCCTCGGCATGGTCCTCATCGCGGTCTGCGTCCTCGCCTACTTCATCAACGATGCGGTCAGGGGCGACAGCGCGAGCCTGAAGGCCGGCGACTGCTTCCAGAACTCCGGCAGCGAGAAGGAACCCGACATAGAGAAGCGTGACTGCGGTGACCCCAGGCCGAGTACAAGACACTGAAGAAGAAGAGCGGCTTCGCCGGCTTCCTGGCCTGCTCGGAGGTCGAGGGGGCCACCGGTTCGCTGGACTTCAGCGCGCCCGGCGAGGACGCGTTCTTCCTCTGCTTCAAGAGCAACAAATAGCCGCCGGGAAGGCCGCCCGCAAGGCCACCCAGCAGACCCGCCGCCGCGCCCGGTTTCGCCGCCTCCACCCCCTGCCACCCGAGGAGTAGTACAAAGTTCAGGACTGGACCTCGTCCAAGCTGTTGCCGACATGCCGTCGGAGGCGTTGACTGCTTGGGTGGATATATCGGCTCAGGCCTGACCCTCACACCCTCGTATGGGAGGCGTTCCATGACGGACGGCAACCCCAAGGCGCCGTACACCACCACCAACACCGGCATCCCGGTGGAGAGCGACGAACACTCGCTCACAGTCGGCTCCGACGGTCCCATCCTGCTGCACGACCACTACGCCATCGAGAAGATGGCCCAGTTCAACCGCGAGCGGGTGCCCGAGCGGGTGGTGCACGCCAAGGGCGGCGGCGCGTACGGCAGGTTCGAGGTCACGAACGACGTCAGCCAGTTCACCAAGGCGGACCTCTTCCAGCCGGGCAAGCACACCGAGATGCTGGCCCGCTTCTCGACCGTCGCCGGTGAGCAGGGCAGCCCGGACACCTGGCGCGACCCGCGCGGTTTCGCGCTCAAGTTCTACACCGAGCAGGGCAATTACGACCTGGTCGGCAACAACACCCCGGTCTTCTTCGTCCGGGACACCATCAAGTTCCAGGACTTCATCCGCAGCCAGAAGCGCCAGCCGGACACCGGGCTGCGCGACAACAACATGCAGTGGGACTTCTGGACGCTGTCCCCCGAGTCGGCGCACCAGGTCACGTACCTGATGGGCGACCGCGGGGTGCCGAAGACCTGGCGTCATATGAACGGCTACGGCTCGCACACCTTCATGTGGGTGAACGGCGGCGGTGAGCGGTTCTGGATCAAGTACCACATCAAGACCGACCAGGGCATCGACTTCCTGACCCAGGCGGAGGCCGACCAGCTCGCGGGCACCGACGGCGACGCGCACCGCCGCGACCTGTTCGACTCGATCGCGAGCGGCAACGCGCCCTCGTGGACGATGTACGTCCAGGTCATGCCGTTCGAGGACGCGGCGGACTACCGCTTCAACCCCTTCGACCTGACCAAGGTGTGGCCGCACGGCGACTACCCGCTGATCGAGGTCGGCCGGATGACCCTCGACAAGAACCCCGAGGACTTCTTCATCCACATCGAGCAGGCCGCGTTCGAGCCGTCCAACATGGTGCCGGGCATCGGCCCGTCGCCGGACAAGATGCTGCTCGGCCGGATGTTCTCGTACCCCGACACGCACCGCTACCGGATCGGCCCCAACTACGCGCAGCTGCCGCCGAACCGGCCGCACTCGCCGGTCAATTCGTACGCGAAGGACGGCCCGATGCGGTACGTGGCCTCCCAAGCGTCGGCGGTGTACGCGCCGAACTCCTACGGCGGCCCGGCCGCCGACACCGACCGGTTCGGCGAGCCGGCCGGCTGGGAGTCGTCGGGCCCGATGGTCCGCGAGGCGTACAAGCTGCGCCGCGACGACGACGACTTCGGCCAGGCGGGCGCGCTGGTCCGCAAGGCGATGGACGACGGGGCGCGGGAGCGGCTCGTGGCCAATGTCGCCGGGCACCTGTCCAACGGCGTCACCCGGCCGGTCCTGGAGCGCGCGTTCCAGTACTGGCGCAACATCGACAAGGGCATCGGCGACCGCATCGCCGCCAAGGTCAACGGCGGCTGACCGCTGAACCCGGCGACCGGCCGCGAGACCGGCTCCCTGGGTGGACACGTCCTGGACGCTCGTCATGTACGAGCGTCTAGGACGCTTGTCTGTACGGGCGTAGGCTGACCGTATGGGACATCGTGAGGATCTGCTCGTCGGGGCGAAGAAGTGCCTGTACGAAAAGGGGTACGCCCGGACGACCGCGCGCGACATCGTGGCCGCCTCCGGAGCCAACCTGGCCTCCATCGGCTACCACTACGGCTCCAAGGAAGCGCTGCTCAACAAGGCCCTCATCGAGGCCATGAGCGAGTGGGGCGAGGAGCTCGCGCAGGCCGGGTCCACGAGCATCGATCCCGACGCCTCCCCGATGGACCGCTTCGAGGGCGTCTGGGACCAGATGATCGAGCGCTTCCCGCATAACCGCCAGATCTGGGCCGCCAACTTCGAGCTGATGGCGCAGATCGACCGCCTGCCGGAGGTCCGCGAGGTCCTCGTGAAGACACAGCCGGAGGGCCGGACGGGCCTCGCGGCGCTGTTCCTCGGCGTGGACGAGGACACCCTCGACGAGAAGACCGGCCAGGTCGCGGGCTCCTTCTACCAGGCCCTGCTCCTCGGCGTGATGATGCAGCACATGCTTGATCCGCGGACCGCGCCCACCGGCCACGACGTGGTCGAGGGACTGCGGGCCGCGGCGGAGCACACGGGGTTGACCGGACCCGGTCAAGACATGTCCTCAACCTCCCCCAGACTTCGTCCGGGGGTGCCCCCAACGGGCTGAATTCAGCCTGTCCGGCGATTGAGGACACCCACCCACCGGGCGGGCCGGCGACGCCGCAGACAGCAGCGACGACCCGAGAAGCCGGCCGCAGGCCTACCCGCCTACCCGGCCGGTCCCGGATCCGCGTCCCCCGTCGCCGTGCCGTCCGGCGGGTCCGGCTCCGAGGCTGAGCCCGTGGGCGTCGGCGTGCCGGTGGTCGGGGTCGGCGTCGGGGTCGGGGTGGTGGGCGTCGGGGTCGGAGTCGGCTTCTCCGTCTCCTTGGTGCGCGTCGGGGTCGGGGCCGGCTTCGGGGCCGTGGGCGTGGGGGTCGGCTTCGGGGGCGGCGGGAGCGCCGCGCCCTGCTTGGTGTCCAGGGAGAACTTGGCGGGCGTCGAGCCGCGCAGCACGTCCTGGGTGTACGCGGCCCAGATCAGCGCCGGGTAGTCACCGCCGTTGAGACGGCCCTCGCCGCCCGCGCCCTTGAGGGACACCTGCTGACCCTGCTTGACGTCCCCGGCGGTCTTGGCCGCCTCGCCGAACAGGCCGACCGAGGTGACCAGGCGCGGGGTGTAGCCGATGAACCACGCCGACTTGTTGTCGTCCGAGGTGCCGGTCTTGCCCGCGACCTGCTGGCTGGGGGTGCGCACCGCCGAGCCGGTGCCCTCGTCGACGACGCCGGTGAGGACCGAGGTGACCGTGTCGGCCGTCTCCCGGCTGACCACCTGGTCGCCGATCGGGTCCGGCAGCTTGGCCTGCTGCCCGATCCGGTGGGCGGACTTCACGATCTGCGGGGTGACCTTCTTGCCGTGGTTGTCGAGGCTCGCGTAGGCCCCGGCCATGTCGAGCGGGCTGACGCCCATGACGCCCAGCGACATCGCGGGCTTGACGTCGAAGCCGCCCGCCTTGGCGTTGAGGCCCAGCTTGATCGCGGTCTCCTTGACCTCGTCCAGCCCGACGTCGACCGCCATCTGTGCGAAGACCGAGTTGACCGAGGAGTTCATCGCCTTCTGGACGCTGATCGGGCCGTAGTCGTGGTTGTCCTCGTTGGGCGGGGCGAAGCCGACCCGGCTGCCCTTGACCGGGCGCTTGCTGGTGCCGTCGTAGACCGTGTCGGCCACGATCGGCAGGCCGTCCTGCGTCTTGGCGTCCTGTTCCAGGGCCGCGGCCAGGATGAACGGCTTGAAGGTGGACGCCGGCTGGTAGTCGGCCCGGGTCGCGTTGTCGAGGTAGTGCTTGGTGTAGTCGCCGCCGCCGTAGAGCGCGAGCACCCGGCCGGTCTTCGGGTCCACGGAGGCCGCGCCGGCCTGCACATCCGCGTCGACGGCGCGCGCCTTGGGGTCGAGCTTGTCGGTGAGCTTGTGCGCGACGGCCCGCTCCAGCGACTGCTGCTTCTTCTTGTCGATGTTGAGCGTGATGGTCCAGCCGCCCGCGCCGAGCACGTCCTCGTCGACGCCGGAGGCGATGATCTCCCGCTTGGCCGCCTCGACGAAGTAGCCGATCTGGCCGTCGAGTCCCTTGGCGGGCTTGGGCGCGATCGGCTTGTCGAACTTCTTGCCCTGGCGCTCGCCCGCGTCGAGCCACTTCTTCTCGACCATGTTGGTGAGCACGTAGTTCCAGCGCTTCTCCACGAGCTTCTTCGACGTGTCGGTCGCGGTGGCCCAGTCGTACTGGCCGGGCGCCTGCAACAGCGCGGCGAGATAGGCGCCCTGCTCGACCGTCAGCTTCTCGACGTCGACGCCGTAGTACGCCTGCGCGGCGGCCTGGATGCCGTACGCGTCCCGGCCGTAGTAACTGGTGTTCATGTAGCCGACGAGGATCTGGTCCTTGTCGTACTTCTCGTCCACCTTCAGCGAGACGAACAGTTCCTTCACCTTGCGGGAGACCGTCTGCTCCTGGGTGAGGTAGTGGTTCTTGACGTACTGCTGGGTGATGGTCGAGCCGCCCTGCTTGCCCTTGCCCTTCAGGGTGTTGAGCAGACCGCGCACGGTGCCCTTGAGGTCGACGCCGGAGTCGTCGTAGAAGTTCTTGTTCTCGGCGGCGACGAAGGCGTGCTGGACGTCCTTGGGCACCTTGCCGATCGGTACGACCTCACGGTTGACGTCACCGGTGTGGGCGATGAGGGAGCCGTCGCTGTACTTGTAGACGTTGCTCTGCTTGACCGCGGCGGCGTTCTCCTTCGGGATGTCCACGTAGAGGTAGAGCCCGACGAACGTGCCCACCCCGAGCAGGCACACCGTGAGGAAGCCGCCGAGCATCTTCTTCCAAGTGAAGAAACGGCGTATGCCGCTCTTCCCGTCGCGTCTGCCCCGCTTGCCGCGCTTGTTACGCGTGGCACGCCGAGATCCCCGCTGCTGCGCCCGTCTGGCTTCCGCTCGGCCCATCGCTCCCGTTGCTCCGCTCACTCCGCCCGTCCGAAACCCCAAGAAGCTAACACCGCAACTGCCGTTAAAACCGCATCGATCAAGCCTTTTCGTGACGTGAGAATCAGCACCCGCGGTGCGGGAACCGCCCCCAGGGGGTACCCACGGAACCCGACCCCGATTAAAGTGATAACACTTTGCTAGTCGCGGAACGACGGTCCGCGCGGCAACGCGCACATCGAGGACAGTCCGCGCACCGCCGCGCCCACACCGCGCACCAGCGAAAACGGGGAACCCGCCATGCCCGACACCCGACCGAACGACCACGGCGCCGGCACCGGAACCGGCCAAGCCGCCGGCCAGAGCGCCGACCTCGCCGTCGACGCCCCGAAGATGCCGGACCCCACGATCCGGGAGTTCCCCGCGCACAGCATCGGCGGCGGGCTCGCCCTGCTGCTCGGCCTGATCGGTCTGCTGCTCGGCATCGGCGGCCTCATCACGGGCATCACGCTCGCCAACCACGGCAGCGAGGCCGCCGGCGTACCACTGCTCATCGTCGGCATCCTGGTCGCCATCGGCGCGTTCTTCGCGATGTGCGGCCTCAACACGGTCGCACCCGGCGAGGCCCGCGTCGTCCAGCTCTTCGGCCGCTACACCGGCACCATCCGCACCGACGGGCTGCGCTGGGTCAACCCGCTGACCTCGCGGGAGAAGATCTCCACCCGGGTGCGCAACCACGAGACCGCGGTCCTCAAGGTGAACGACGCCTACGGCAACCCGGTCGAACTGGCCGCCGTCGTCGTCTGGAAGGTCGAGGACACCGCGCAGGCGACCTTCGAGGTCGACGACTTCCTGGAGTTCGTCTCCACCCAGACCGAGGCGGCCGTCCGGCACATCGCCATCGAGTACCCGTACGACGCCCACGACGAGGGCGACCTCTCGCTGCGCGGCAACGCCGAGGAGGTCACCGAGAAGCTCGCCGTCGAACTGCACGCCCGCGTCGAGGCGGCCGGCGTCCACATCGTCGAGTCCCGCTTCACGCACCTCGCCTACGCCCCGGAGATCGCCTCGGCGATGCTCCAGCGGCAGCAGGCCGGCGCGGTGGTCGCCGCCCGCCGGCTGATCGTCGACGGCGCGGTCGGCATGGTCGAGGACGCGATGGCCCGGATCGCCGAGCAGGGCATCGTGGAGCTGGACCAGGACCGCAAGGCCGCGATGGTCAGCAACCTCATGGTGGTGCTGTGCGGGGACCGCTCGGCGCAGCCCGTCATCAACACGGGAACGCTTTACCAGTGACCGAGGAAGGTCCGGAGGTCCGGCCGCTGCGGCGGTCCCAGCCGCAGCAGCGCAAGCAGGTGCTGCTGCGGCTGGACCCCGCCGTGCACGACGCCCTCGCGCGCTGGGCGTCCGACGAGCTGCGCAGCGCCAACGCGCAGATCGAGTTCCTGCTCCGCAAGGCCCTCGGCGACGCGGGCCGGCTGCCGCGCGGCGCGGGGGCGATTCCTCGGCGGGGGCGCCCGCCGAGGACCGCCCCCACCTCCGGCGAGGGGGGCGAGGCGGAGGGGCCCGTAAAGCCGGACGGAGCCCCTCCGCCGGCCTGCGGCGAAGCCCCGACCCAGCCCGAGAACCCCTGATAGCCCCCCGGCCGCCACTCGAATCTCGTCTATACACTCAGCGTATACCCGTCAGGTAGAGTGCCCCCATGTCAATCGGCCACACCCTCCTCGGACTCCTGGAGTCCGGCCCCCGCCACGGCTACGACCTCAAGCGGGCCTTCGACGAACGCTTCGGCCACGACCGCCCACTGCACTACGGGCAGGTCTACTCGACCATGTCCCGGCTGCTGAAGAACGGCCTCGTTGAGGTCGACGGCATCGAGTCGGCCGGCGGTCCCGACCGTAAGCGCTACGCGATCACCGACGCCGGGATCACCGACGTCGAGACGTGGCTCGCCCAGCCCGAGAAGCCCGAGCCGTACCTCCAGTCGACGCTCTACACCAAGGTCGTCCTCTCGCTGCTGACCGGCCGCGACGCCGCCGACCTGCTCGACAGCCAGCGCGCCGAGCACCTGCGCCTGATGCGCGAGCTCACCCAGCGCAAGCGCTCCGGCGACCTCGCCGACCAGCTCATCTGCGACCACGCCCTGTTCCACCTCGAAGCCGACCTGCGCTGGCTCGAACTCACCGCCGCCCGGCTCGGACAGCTCGCCACGGAGGTGCGCGCATGACCTCCATCGGTTCACTGCTCAACGCCACGGACCTGCGCAAGACCTACGGCAGCACGCCCGCGCTGGACAGCGCGGACTTCGCCATCCACCCGGGCGAGGTGGTCGCCGTCATGGGGCCCTCCGGCTCCGGCAAGTCGACACTGCTGCACTGTCTCGCGGGCATCGTCCGCCCGGACTCCGGCACGATCGGCTACAACGGCCGCGAGCTGTCGGCCATGTCCGACGCCGAGCGCAGCGCGCTGCGCCGCACCGAGTTCGGCTTCATCTTCCAGTTCGGCCGGCTCGTCCCCGAGCTGACCTGCCTGGAGAACGTCGCGCTGCCGCTGCGGCTGTCGGGCGTCAAGCGCAAGGCGGCCGAAGCGCGCGCCGTCGTCTGGCTGGAGCGCCTCGAAGTCACCGGCGTCGCCGCCAAGCGGCCCGGCGAGGTATCCGGCGGCCAGGGCCAGCGGGTGGCCGTGGCCCGTTCGCTGGTCACCGAGCCGCGGGTGCTCTTCGCCGATGAGCCGACCGGAGCCCTCGACTCGCTCAACGGCGAGCGCGTCATGCAGCTGCTGACCGCCGCCGCCCGCGACACCCGCGCCGCCGTCGTTCTGGTCACCCACGAGGCGCGCGTCGCCGCGTACTCGGACCGCGAGATCGTCGTACGGGACGGCAAGGCCCGGGACATGGCGGCGGCCCTGTGAGCGGTTCAGCCCACGCCGCGCCGCCCCGGGACGCGGCGGCCGAGGACGGACCGGGACCGGCGGCCCCGCCGCACTCCGCCCCGCCGCGCTCCGCCGCCCTGCCGCCGACGCCGGGCAGCGCCGGCCCGGCCCGCTGGATCGCGGACCTCGCCATGGGGGCGCGGCTCGCGGTGACCGGCGGCCGGGAGGGCTGGGCGCGCACGCTGATGACCGCGGTCGGCGTCGGGCTCGGGGTGGCCATGCTGCTCTTCGCCGCCGCCGCGCCCGCGATGAACCAGGCCCGTACCGACCGGGGCACCGCCCGCGCCCCGCACCCGGCCGCCGAGCCGCTCAAGCCCGGCCGGAACACGCTGGTCACCGTGGAGACCGAGACGATCTTCCGGGACGCCGAGATCAGCGGCAGACTCCTGCGGCCCGAGGGCCGGGACGCGCCCAGGCCGCCCGGCGTCTTTGTGCTCCCCAAGCCCGGCGAGATGCTGGTCTCCCCCGCCCTGCGCGAGCTGCTGGACGCGGACGGCAGCGAGCTGCTCCGGGAGCGCCTGAACGCCCGGGTGATCGGCACCATCGGCGACGCGGGTCTGATCGGGCCCGGCGAGCTCACGTACTACGCGGGCGACGCCCACCTCGGCGTCGGCGGGCGATCGGGCCGCATCGACCGCTTCGCCGGCGAGGACACCGGCCGGCCGCTCGACCCGATGCTGATCCTGGCCGTCCTGGTGGGCTGTGTCGTCCTGCTGATGCCGGTCGCCGTCTTCATCGGCACCGCCGTGCGCTTCGGCGGCGAGCGGCGCGACCGGCGGCTCGCGGCGCTGCGGCTGGTCGGCGCGGACATCCGGATGACCCGGCGGATCGCCGCCGGCGAGGCCCTGTGCGGGGCGCTGTTCGGGCTGCTCGCGGGGCTCGCCTTCTTCTTCCTCGGACGGGCGTTCGCCGGCTCGGTCAGGGTGTGGGACTTCAGCGCCTTCCCCGCCGACGTCCGGCCCGCCCCGGCGCTCGTCGCGCTGATCCTGCTCGCCGTGCCCGCCGCCGCCGTGCTGGTCACGCTGTTCGCGCTGCGCGGCATCGTCATCGAGCCGCTCGGCGTCGTGCGCGACGCGCCCCCCAAGCGCCGGCGCCTGTGGTGGCGGGTGCTGATGCCGCTCGTCGGCGTCGCCCTGCTGTGGCCGCTCACCGATGGCCTCGACGCGGGCGGGGACCCGTTCCATCTGATCCAGGTCGGCGCGGGCGCCGCACTGTTGCTGTTCGGCGTCCCGGCCGTACTCCCCTGGCTGGTCGAGGCCGTCGTCAACCTCTTCCGCGGCGGCCCCCTCCCCTGGCAGCTCGCCGTCCGGCGGCTCCAGCTCAGCAGCGGCCCGGCGGCCCGCGCGGTCAGCGGCATCACGATCGCCGTCGCCGGAGCCATCGCGCTCCAGATGCTGTTCACCGGCATCCAGGCCACCCACCGGCAGCCGCCGGCGTCCTCGCAGCCGGTGAACCGCCCGCAGGTGACCGGGTACGCGCCCGAAGTCGCCGACGCGGTTCAACTGCGCGCGACGACCGAGGAGTTCCGCGCGACCCCGGGCGTGCGCCGGGTCCACAGCGCCGTCGAGGCGTACGTCGACAAGCCCGGCCCGCGGGGCCCGGACGCCTTGACCGGCACTCAGCTCACCGTCGCCGACTGCGCGACGCTGCGCACCATGGCCCGGCTCCCCTCCTGCGAGGACGGCGACGTCTTCCTCGCAGGGGACTCGCACGGCAACGACGCCCGGGACACCGTCAAGCCCGGCGGCAAGGTCGATCTCCACTCCGAGGGGTACGACGAGCCCCAGGGCACCCCGCGACTGTGGACCGTCCCGGCTTCCGCGCTCCCGGTGCGGACCAAGCTGAGCCCGATGGGCACCGAGTTCCCGGGCATCCTGGCCACGCCGTCCACGGTCGACGTGACCCGCCTGGAGGACCCGTCGGCGAACTTCGCCCTGTGGACCGACCATGGGCCGGACACCGTCGAGCGGGTGCGCACCACCGCCGCGCACGACGATCCGCAGCTCCGGCTCGACACCCCCGGCGCCGCCAAGGACGCCGGCCAGTTCACGACCGTCAAGAACGGCCTCCTGGTGGGCGCGACCGCGCTGCTGGGGCTCATCGGCGCGAGCATGACCGTCTCCCAGCTGGAACAGCTGCGGGAGCGCAGGCGGCTGTTGGCCGTCCTGGTCGCCTTCGGCACCCGGCGCTCGACGCTCGGCTGGTCGGTGTTCTGGCAGACCGCCGTGCCGGTGGCGCTCGGACTAGCCGTGGCGGTCGCGGGCGGGCTGGCGCTGGGCTCGATCCTGCTGATGATGGTCGGCGAGCCGGTCGCCTTCGACCTGCCGGACGTCGCGCTGCTGAGCGGTATCGGCGGGGCCGTCATCCTGCTGGTGACGGTCGTCAGCCTGCCGCCGCTGTGGCGCATGATGCGGCCGGACGGACTCCGTACGGAGTAGTCCGCAGCAGCCCGAGCGCGCCCGGTCCCTCCCCGCACACCGGTCTCTCCCCGCACAGGGGGCGGGGAGAGACCGGTCACTCGCAGATCCGCACCGGCAGCTGCCGCAACTCCCCGCGCAGCGCCCCCGCGAACTCCTCGAACTCGTCCACCCTGGCCGCCCCCGACCGCATCGCCAGCGCCACCGTCCTGGACGGCGCGGGGTCGGCGAAATAGCCGGTCGCGAGCTGGTCGCTGCGCCCCGTCTCGACCCGCACCGCGGTCCGCGGCAGCAGCGTCACCCCGAGCCCGCCCGCGACGAGTTGGACCAGCGTGGACAGCCCGGCGGCGCTGGTGGTGACCGGCACGCCCTGGGTACGGCCCGCCTCCCGGCAGATGTCCAGCGCCTGGTCGCGCAGGCAGTGGCCCTCGTCGAGCAGCAGCAGATCCAGCTCGCGCAGCGCCTCGCGCGGGATGTCGCCGCGCCCGCCGAGCCAGTGGTCGCGCGGCACGACGAGCGCGAAGTCCTCGTCGAACAACGGGATTTCGGTCACGCCGGGAGCGCCCAGCGGCACCGCGAGCAGCAACAGGTCGAGCCGGCCGTGGCCCAGCCCGTCGAGCAGCGAGGCGGTCTGCTCCTCGTGCACCTGGAGGTCGAGCGCCGGGTAGCGCTCATGCACCAGCCGCAGCACGGTCGGCAGCAGGTACGGCGCGACCGTCGGGATCACCCCGAGCCGCAGCACCCCGGTGAACGGGGCCCGCGCGGCCTCCGCCTCCTCCATCAGCTCGCCGACCGCGTCGAGCACTCTGCGTGCCCGCACGGCCAGCTTCTCGCCCGCCGGACTGAGCAGCACCTTGCGGGTCGTCCGCTCGACGAGCTGCACCCCGAGCGTCTCCTCCAACGCCGAGACCGCCCCGGAAAGGGCCGGCTGGCTCATCCCGATGTCGGCCGCCGCGTCACGAAAGTGCAGGTGGTCGGCCACGGCGGTGAAAGCGCGCAGCTGCGCCAGGCTGGGCTGACGGGGCTGACGGGGTCTTCCTATTGATGTGGCCACTGATAACCACCTCCGATCAACACTAGCGAGTTTAGCTATTTCCGTTATCAATATCGACTGTGGCACTGTGTAAACAGTCCAACCCCCAAGGAAACCCCCAAAAGGGATTTCCTGTACAGCAAGGAGAGCGCGTGCTCACTGTTGGTGACAAGTTCCCCCAGTACGACCTGACCGCCTGTGTCGACCTCGACGCGGACAAAGCCTTCGCCCAGATCAACCACAAGACCTACGAAGGCAAGTGGAAGGTCGTCTTTTTCTGGCCCAAGGACTTCACCTTCGTGTGCCCGACCGAGATCGCCGCGTTCGGCAAGCTGAACGACGAGTTCGCCGACCGTGACGCGCAGATCCTCGGCGCCTCCGGCGACTCCGAGTTCGTGCACCACGCCTGGCGCAAGGACCACGCCGACCTGCGTGACCTTCCCTTCCCGATGCTCGCCGACTCGAAGCACGAGCTCATGCGCGACTGCGGCGTCGAGGGCGAGGACGGCTTCGCGCAGCGTGCCGTCTTCATCGTGGACCCGAACAACGAGATCCAGTTCACGATGGTGACCGCCGGTTCCGTGGGCCGTAACCCCAAGGAGGTCCTGCGGGTCCTCGACGCGCTGCAGACCGACGAGCTGTGCCCGTGCAACTGGACGTCCGGCGACGACACCCTGGACCCGGTCGCGCTGCTGGCCGGTGAGTGACCCATGGCCCTCGATGAGCTGAAGTCCGCCGTCCCGGACTACGCCAAGGACCTGAAGCTGAACCTCGGTTCGGTCATCGGCAACTCCGAACTCCCGCAGCAGCAGCTGTGGGGCACCGTGCTCGCCTGCGCGATCGCCTCGCGCTCGCCGCGGGTGCTCCGCGAGCTGGAGCCGGAGGCCAAGGCCAACCTCACCCCCGAGGCGTACACCGCGGCCAAGTCGGCCGCCGCCATCATGGCGATGAACAACGTCTTCTACCGGACCCGGCACCTGCTGTCGGACCCCGAGTACGGGACGATGCGCGCGGGCCTGCGGATGAACGTCATCGGCAACCCGGGTGTGGAGAAGGTGGACTTCGAGCTGTGGTCGCTCGCCGTCTCCGCGATCAATGGCTGCGGCCAGTGCCTCGACTCGCACGAGCAGGTGCTCCGCAAGGCCGGCGTGGACCGCGAGACGATCCAGGAAGCCGTCAAGATCGCCGCCGTGCTCCAGGCCGTCGGCGCGACGCTCGACGCCGAAGCGGTCCTGGCCGGCTGACAGCCGCCACAGGCCGACCGGCCGCACAGCGGCCGGCGTACGTACGCGACGGGGCGCCCCGCCATCTGATGGTGGGGCGCCCCGTCGCGTCGTTGTCACAGGCTGCGGCCGTCACAGACCGCAGCCTGGAGCCCGGCCGGAGCCGCGGCTATTCCTTCGGCGGAACCGCGCCCGACGGCCCGTCCGGCACCGGCGACGCGGACAGGGCCGGGACCGGAGCCGAGGCTGCCGGAGCCTGGGTCGCGGGTGACGGGGCTGCCGGTGACTCGGCCGCCGGTGACTGGGCTGCCGGTGGCAGGGGTCCGTCCACAACAGCCGCGCCATACGGAGCCCGCTCCGAAGGCAGCGCGTTCTCACGGGAGTACGCGCGCAGATAGCCGACGACCGTATTGGTCACCGCCACCAGCGGCACCGCCACCACCGCGCCGCCGATGCCCGCTATCAGCGAACCCGCCGCGACCGAGAGCACCACGGCCAGCGGGTGCACCCGCACCGCGCGGCCGAGGATGAACGGTTGCAGGATGTGGCCCTCGATCTGCTGCACGACGAGCACCACCACCAGCACCATCAGCGCGGTGAACGGCCCCTGGGTGACCACCGCGACGATGATCGCCAGCATGCCGGTGACCACCGCGCCGACCAGCGGGATGAACGCGCCGAGGAAGATGAAGACGGCGAGCGGCACCGCCATCGGGACGTCCAGGAAGTAGACGCCGACGCCGATGAAGACAGCGTCGATCAGAGCCACTATCACCGTGCCGCGCACATAGCTGGTCAGAGTGGCCCAAGCGCGCGGACCGGCCCCGGCGACGCCCTCGCGGGCCGCGCTCGGCACCAGCTTGAGCATCCAGCCCCAGATCTTCGGCCCGTCGTAGAGCATGAAGAGCGTGCTGAACATCGCCAGCATGATGCCGGTCAGCACCTCGACGATGACGGTGACGCCTTCGATCCCCGCGGAGGTGATGTCCTTGGTGTTGGTGCCCACCGCCTCGCTGAGGTTGTCGGCGATGTTGTTGATCTGGTCCTCGGTGACATGGAACGGGCTGTTGAGCAACCAGCGCTTGAGCTCGTTGATGCCCCCCTGCACCTGGCTGGAGAGGTTATCGAGGTTCTCCATCACCTGCCAGACCACGAACCAGCCGACCAGGCCCATCAGCACGAAGCCGGTCACGAAGGTGACCGCGGTGGCCGGGCCGCGCGGCATGCCCATCCGGCGCAACCGGCCGACGGTCGGCTGCAGCAGCGCGGTGATCAGCAGCGCGGCGACGAACGCCAGCACCACCAGCCGTACCGCGCTGATGACTTGGATCAGCACCCAGAGCGTGCCGGCCAGCATCAGCAGCCGCCAGCTGACCTCAGCGGCCACCCGCACGCCCCACGGAACGGCGGCGACCGGATCGGGCCTGGGAGCGGCCGCGGGCGCGTAGGAGGGCGGTGGCGGCACGTGCTCCAACTGCTCCGGGGCGGGCTGCCCGCCCGCCGCGCCGGCGCCCTGATGAGCCGCGCGGGACGCGCGTCCGGCGTCGCCACCGGCCTGTGCCCCCGCCTCGCCGTCCGCCGACGCCTCCGCCCGGCCCGCTTCGAGCCGTTCGGCCAGCCGGGTCAGCCCGGTCCCGAGACCGCCGACCCACTGTGGCATTTTGGACATCTGTTCCTCTTCCCCCACTCTCCCGCGGCCATCCGGGACGACGTTACCCGCGCACCGGGCCATGGCCTCGCGCGTACCCCTTCCGGACGCGCGAAACCCCCGGCCACGAGGGCCGGGGGTTTCGGTCGGCCCGCTGCGCGCGGCAGCGGACCGGAGCGCTCGGAGCCGGTGGCTCAGTACCAGTTGTTCGCCTGCCAGAACGACCAGGCACCGCACGGGCTGCCGTAGCGGTCGTTCATGTAGCCGAGGCCCCACTTGATCTGGGTGGCCGGGTTGGTCTGCCAGTCGGCGCCCGCGGAGGACATCTTGGAGCCGGGCAGCGCCTGCACCAAGCCGAACGCGTCCGAAGACGCGTTGTCGGCCTGGTAGTTCCAGCTGCTCTCGTGATCCACGATGTTGCTGAAGCACTGGAACTGGTCGGCGCCCACGATCTGCCGCGCCATCGCCTGGACCTCGGCGACGGAGTAGGAGCCCTTGACCGCGAACTTGCCGGCGTCGGCGCGCGGGGCGGAGCGACTGGCTACTTCGTCCTTCTTGTCCGCGCGCTCCTTGGCCGCCTTCTCGGCGGCCGCCTTCTTCTTCGCGGCCTCGGCCGCGTCCTTCTTCTGGGCGGCGTCCTTGGCCGCCTGCTTGCGAGCCGCTTCCTCAGCGGACTTCTTGGCCGTCACATCGGCGGCGGCGGACTGGGCGTCCGCCTGCTGCGTCAGAGAAGCCGTTTGAACCTGGGCCTGAGGGCCAGCGGGGATGTCGGCGAGCAGCGTCGCATCGGCAGCGGTGGCCTCGACCGGCTCGGTCGTGCCCTGCTCACTGCCTGCGGCAACGCCGACTACGGCGCCGACGGTGGTGACCGCGGTGGCAGAAGCCACGGCGAATCCCCGGACCGAAATCCGGCTCACAAGGTTTCCTTCCAGCATCGTCCGCATGGGTGACCTCGCGGACGCAATCGTGCCCCTGGCGCTGGCCTCCACTTGCACCGCCCCCGTCCGAGGACGAAAGCGACTGGTCACGGAAGGCACTGACCCGATGAGGCCCTCCTTCGGAGGCGGGCCGCGTGGTGTTCGGGTGGCATACGACGACGATTTTCAGTTCTTAGGTGGTGCCGCACCGCTGGGGGTGCTGGTGTGTCGTATGCGGGGCCTGACAGGACCCACACACTGCCGTAAGCGGATGCGCCGAAGCAATTCTCCGTTGCGTGGGGAAGCTCACACCTCGGCTGCCCCATCCGATTTACCGAAACGCGGGCGCAGCACAACGCCGCACGGCTAAGCTCCTTCGCTTTTTCCGTGCGGCGTCACGTGTGGTCACTTCGGTGTCACCGCCGCGTCACTCCCCCGTCGCGCGACGGGGGGTGTCACATCGGTCGTTACACCTGAAACACCTGGAACACCTGAAGACCTGTCATACCCGTCCCTCCTCCAGCATTTCGGTCACCAGGGCCGCGATCGGCGAGCGCTCCGAGCGGGTGAGGGTGACATGCGCGAAGAGCGGATGCCCCTTCAGCTTCTCGACCACCGCGACGACCCCGTCGTACCGTCCGACCCGGAGGTTGTCGCGCTGGGCCACGTCGTGGGTGAGCACCACCCGCGAGTTGGCGCCGATTCTGGACAGAACGGTCAGCAGGACGTTCCGTTCCAGCGACTGGGCCTCGTCCACGATCACGAACGCGTCGTGCAGCGAACGGCCCCGGATATGAGTGAGCGGCAGCACCTCCAGCATCCCGCGCCCGACGATCTCCTCGATCACGTCCTTGCTCGTCACCGCGGACAGCGTGTCGAAGACGGCCTGGGCCCACGGGCTCATCTTCTCCGACTCGCTCCCCGGCAGATAGCCCAACTCCTGCCCGCCGACGGCGTACAGCGGCCGGAAGACCATCACCTTCCGGTGCTGCTGCCGCTCCAGTACGGCCTCCAGTCCCGCGCACAGCGCGAGCGCGGACTTACCGGTGCCGGCCCGGCCGCCCATCGAGATGATCCCGATGTCCGGATCGAGCAGCAGGTCCAGCGCGATCCGCTGTTCCGCGCTGCGGCCGTGGATGCCGAACGCCTCCCGGTCGCCGCGTACGAGCTGTACCCGCCCGTCCACGGTGACCCTGCCGAGCGCCTTGCCGCGCTCGGACTGGAGCACCAGGCCGGTGTGCACGGGCATGTCGCCCGCCTGCGGCATGAAGGTGCTCTCGGCGGTGAAGAGTTCGTCCACCTCGTCGGCCGGAACCGTCAGCTCCGCCATCCCCGTCCAGCCGGAGTCGGTGATGGCCAGCTCGGCGCGGTACTCCTCCGCGAGCAGACCGACCGACGAGGCTTTGATACGGAGCGGCAGGTCCTTGGAGACGACGGTGACGTCGTACCCCTCGGCCTGGAGGTTCCGCGCGACCGCGAGGATGCGGGAGTCGTTGTCACCCAGCCTGCCCCTGTCATTGAGCATGGCGGCCGGCAGGACGCCGGGATCGGAGTGGTTGAGCTCGACGCGGAGCGTGCCGCCCTGTTCGCCGAGCGGAATGGGAGCGTCGAGGCGGCCGAACCGGACCCGGTACTCGTCCAGCAGGCGCAGCGCCTGCCGGGCGAAGTAGCCGAGTTCGGGATGGTGCCGTTTCGCTTCCAGTTCCGTGATCACCACGACCGGGAGCACAACCTCGTGCTCCTCGAAACGGGCCATGGCGCTCGGGTCTGCGAGCAGAACGCTGGTGTCGAGAACATAGGTGCGCCGGTCGTTGAGCCGGCGCTTTGTGCTGGTCACCACGGGTGGACGAACCCCCTCGAATGAGGTCGGGATGCGACGGCGTCGCGGGCGTGGAGTTCCCCCGCCGAAGGCGGGACTGGAGTCTCCCCCGCCTGAGGCGGGGCTGGGACCGGGTCAGGCCCTGAGCGGGCCGGACGCCGGCCCTCCGCGTCGTCCGTACGATCCGCACGGTCGTCCGTGTGCAAAGGGCCTCCCGGGCAATGGGGTCTCCCCGGCCGGAGGCGAAGGCAGGGCCCGAGCCTCCTGCTGGCGGCTCGACGCCCCTGGAGAGAACGTCGGCCTGGAAGGGGTATGCCCTCGAACTGCCGCGGCCATGCCATGGCATATGCGACGGAGAGGTAAACAGTTCGTACGGGCCCCCACGCGGCTCGCGAGTCGCCCTCGGCCCGTCAGACCCGGGAAGAGCGGCGCCGGGAGGCGGGCAGAGCCGGGAGGACGGCCCGGGGGCGGAGCGGAAAGCCCAGGGAGAGCGGTGTCCGCCGCCGGGCGCCCGGGGGCGGCCCCGGAGCGCGCGAGTCCGCCCGCGCCGGGCGCGGGCGGACTACGGAACGGGCCTGGCCCGGGGGCCGGGACCAGCTCTGGACTAGCCCCCGTAGCGCCGGTGGCGGGCCGCGTAGTCGCGGAGCGCGCGCAGGAAGTCCACCTTGCGGAACGCGGGCCAGAAGACTTCGCAGAAGTAGTACTCGGAGTGCGCGCTCTGCCAGAGCATGAACCCGGACAGCCGCTGCTCACCACTCGTTCGGATCACCAGATCCGGGTCGGGCTGGCCGCGTGTGTAGAGGTGTTCGGAGATGTGTTCGACGTCGACGATCTCCGCGAGCTCCTCGAAGGAGGTGCCGCGCCCCGCGTGCTCCATGAGCAGCGAGCGGACCGCGTCCGCGATCTCCTGCCGGCCGCCGTAGCCGACCGCGACGTTGACCAGGATGCCGTCGATGCCGTCGGTCGCCTGCTCGGCTTCCTTCAGTACGGACTGCGTGCGGGCGGGGAGCAGGTCGAGGGTGCCCACGTGGTGCACCCGCCAGCGGCCGTCCGCGGCCAGGTCGCGCAGGGTGCCCTCGATGATGCCCAGCAGCGGGTTGAGCTCGGCTGCGGGGCGGTCGAGGTTGTCGGTCGAGAGCATCCAGAGCGTGACGACCTCGACATCGGTCTCCTCGCACCAGCCCAGGAACTCCTGGATCTTCTCCGCGCCGGCCTGGTGGCCCTGCTCGGTGGTGCCTCCGGTGTTCCGTGCCCAGCGCCGGTTGCCGTCCAGGATCACGCCGACGTGCTTGGGCGCCTGACTGTGGTCGAGGCGCCGCTCGACGCGCCGTGCGTACAGCCCGTAGACCAGCTCCCGCAGTGCCCTGGGGTACGGGGATCGTCCCCGGGGAAAGTGCAGCATCGCGTTTTCCAGCCCCTCCATGCACTCCGTGCAGTGGTAATCGTCGTGCAGTGACGACTGCCCCAAGGGCGTCACCCTACTGCGCTGACGCACCGGGGACCCAACCCGGGCCGCCGGAGCACCGCCGGCCGCACCCGCGCCGGGCCCCGCCCCGTCCGGCCGCCGCCCCGCCGGGGGGCCGTGATAGGCAGGTGTGTGTGACTGACACCTCTCTTTACCGCGCGGCGGACTCCCGCTATGACGCCATGGAGTACCGGCGCTCGGGCCGCAGCGGCCTCAAGCTCCCCGCTGTCTCCCTCGGCCTCTGGCACAACTTCGGTGACGACCGCACCCTCGACTCGCAGCGCGCGATCCTGCGCCGCGCCTTCGACCTCGGCGTCACGCACTTCGACCTGGCCAACAACTACGGGCCGCCGCCCGGATCGGCCGAGCTGAACTTCGGCAAGATCTTCGGGCAGGACTTCCGCCCGTACCGCGACCAGTTGGTGCTCTCCACCAAGGCGGGCTACGACATGTGGCCCGGCCCGTACGGCGAGTGGGGGTCGCGCAAGTACCTGCTGTCCTCGCTCGACGCCTCGCTGGGCCGGATGGGCGTCGACTACGTCGACATCTTCTACTCGCACCGCTTCGACCCGGACACCCCGCTGGAGGAGACGATGGGCGCCCTGGCGTCCGCCGTCCAGCAGGGCAAGGCGCTCTACGTCGGCGTCTCCTCCTACAACGCGCAGCAGACCCGCGAAGCGGCCCGGCTGCTGCGGGAGATGGGCGTCCCGGCGCTCATCCACCAGCCGTCGTACTCGATGATCAACCGCTGGACGGAGGACGACGGCCTGCTCGACACCCTCCAGGCGGAGGGCATGGGCTGCATCTCCTTCGCGCCGCTCGCGCAGGGCCTGTTGACCGACAAGTACCTGCACGGCATCCCGGAGGGCTCGCGCGCCTCGCAGGGCAAGTCCCTCGACCCGGAGCTGCTGACCGACGAGGTCGTGCGGCGGCTGCGCGGGCTCAACGAGATCGCCGAGCGGCGAGGCCAGTCGCTGGCCCAGCTCGCCCTCAACTGGGTGCTGCGGGACGAGCGGATGACCTCGGCGCTGATCGGCGCTTCGAGCGTGCGGCAGCTGGAGGCCAACATCGCGGCGCTGAGCGGCGCGAAGCTGACGGACGACGAGCTGACCGAGATCGACTCGTTCGCGAAGAGCACGCCGGGCGTCAACATCTGGGCGCGCAGGGGCTGATCGCCGGGGTCGGTCGCCCTGGGGCCGTCGCTCCGGGGCGGTCGCTGCGGGTCAGTCGCTGCGGGTCAGTCGCTGCGGGTCAGTCGCTGCGGGTCAGTCGCTGCGGGTCAGTCGCGCGGGGGGGTGCGCCGGGCGGGGCGCCGTACGAGCAGTCGGTACGGCACCCCGCCCGGTGTCGCTGCACAACGTCCCGCGTCCCGCGTCCCGCCGGATCATCCGTCGCACGTCGCACGTCGCACGTCGCCCCGCGCCCCGCCGGATCGCCCGTCGCCCGTCGGTCTCAGCCGCGTACCCGCACCCCGTGCCGCGTGCGCAGCCGCCGCAACTCCCAGAGCGCGACGGCCGTGACGGTGATCGGGCCGCCGAAGGCCATCGCGAGCTGCGCGGCCGGCGGACCGTGCGGCAGCCCGTCGAGGGCCATGCTGAACAGCGTGAGCTCCCAGACCAGCGCGACAGTGAGCAGCGCGGGCAGCGCCGCGTGCACATGCGCCGTATTGAACGCGTAGCGCGCCGCGTTGACGGAGGCGAAGAGGAAAAACGGCACCAGCCAGACCAGCGCGGCCAGCAGCCCCATGGCGATCAGACCGTTCGCCGGGCTGGGCACCTCTTCCATCGCCGTAGTGCCGCCCACCAGGACGACCCCGCAGATCACCAGCACCCCGATGTACCAGGCCACGGCCTTGACCGGAGCGCGCAGCCGGGAGCGGAGCAGCCCGCGGTGCGCGGCGGGCGCGGCCTGGATCAGCCCGAGGATGACCAGCGGGCCGGTGACGATCAGCAGCAGCGGCGCCATGACGATCTTCTCGAAGCCGTTGTCGACGGCCCCGCTCCAACCGCCGTCCGTGCCATAGGCGTAGATCAGCAGCAGCGACGTGGCCGCGCCGAGCGCCGCGCGCCACGCCTGGACCCGGAACACCACCGGGTCGTCCACCCGGCCGCCGCCCGGCTGATTGAACAGCGCTTCGGCGCGCCGCCGGGAGGAGCGGATGACCGGGATGAACATCGAGACGAGGCCCCAGCGCCAGATGGACCGGCGGCGGACGGGGACGGGTCGCGGCGGGGGTGGCGGCGGATACGGTCCATAGGGGTTCCCGTTGCCGGGATTCTGCGGTCCCCATCCACTGGCTGCCATGCGTCCCCCTCATCGGGCGCGCACGCGGGCACCCGCTCCATACCGTCCAACAGCGCGGGAAGTGTATCGACAGAGGGTGCGGGACCGGCCTCGGGAACAGTTCGGCGAGCACATCGGCCGGGGCCGGGAAGTTCGCCGAAACCGCGTCCGGAGAGAAAAATCGGGCCGGTCCATGGGGGGGATATGGACCGGCCCGAGGGGGGGTTTCCACCATAACCCTTCGTAAGGGATGGTGCGCGCAGGAACGCCTCCATCCGTGCGCGGCGCGGCTGGAAACCCCCTTCAAAGCCCTGCTCCGACACTTCGCAAGCACGATTGCGCACCACCCCTTCCATGCCTCCCACCTGCACCGCAGCGGGCAGAACAGCGGCCCGCCGGAGGTTCGGAGGGTCATTTGTGTGGGTCCTGTGCTGGTCCGGCCGTTTCGCCGGCCCCCCTCCCCTCCGGCCCGCCGTCGCTTCCGCAGAGTCACCCTTGCGCGCACACGCCCACTTGACGCCGACGCTGCCGCGGGGGCCGGGGCGGGGCTTTCGTGGGGCACAGGACGCGGGCACGGGACGGAAGCACGGTCACGCGAAACGGGCAGCGGACACGGCAGGTCGGGCAGCGGACACGGTCGGCCGCGGGGCGCGGCGCGGGGCGTTGGACGAGGGCGCGTTCACCCCGCGCCGAACCCTTCCGGCAGAGTGACCGCGGCCTTGGCCGTAACGACGCGTTCACCCCGCGACGACGCGTTCACCCCGCGCCGAGGCCGCCCAGCAGCACGCCGCCGAGAGCGCCCACGACCATGAACGGCCCGAACGGGATGGCCGACTTGCGGTCGGCCCGGCGCAGCAGCATCAGCGCGATCCCGTACAACGCCCCGAGCAGGAAGCCCGCGAAGGCTCCCAGGAAGAGCACGCCCCAGCCGTACCAGCCCAGCGCGACGCCCAGCGTGAGCGCCAGCTTGACGTCCCCGAACCCCATGCCGTTCGGGTTGATCAGGAACAGCACGAAGTACGCGGCGGCGAGCAGCAGCCCGCCCAGCAGCGCGGCGGGCCAGGAGCCCCCGTCGCCGGGGGACAGCGCGGCGAGTCCGAGCAGCAGCGCGACCCCGCCCGCGAGCGGCAGCGTCAGCACATCGGGCAGCCGGTGCACGGCGAGATCGACCGCGGCCAGCAGCGCCGCGAACGGTGCGAGCAGCAGCCACACGGCCAACTCGGGCCGCGCCCCGACCGCCGCCGCGAGCCCGCCGCAGACCAGGGCGGTGACGGCCGCCATGAGGGGCGTACGCGGCCCGTACCACCCGCGGGCGGCCCGCTGCCGCACGACGGCGCCGGCCCGGGGCGCGGCCCCCGCCGCCCGCCCGGCCCCCGCCTCGGCCACCGTCCCCGCCGAACACCCCGCGCACCGGGCGAGACCGAGCCACCCGCACGCCCGCCCCGCGATCGCGTGCCCGGCCGGGCACGCGGCCTGCCAGGAGTCCTCGGGTTCAACGGCCAGCCGGTAGGCGGCCCGCGGCACCAGCGACCCGGCGGCGGCGCCGTACACGGCGGCGAGGGCGATCAGCAGCAGAAGCACGAGCCGACTCTACGAGCCACGCCTAATCGGGTCATGGGCCCTGGGACCCAAGCGGGACCTACGTGCCGCGTCCGCCCCGCATCCCCGTCTGATACAACGCTCAGCACGGACCGGCTCGACGTGGGCTTGCGGGAGGGGAACGGCATGGGGCGCTGGCGGGACGGCAGGGCGACACTGCGAATCGAGGACGGCGGGGGCGGCGGAGACGTCGAGGCCGCCGGGGATGTCAACGGCATTGCCGGAAACGGGAACGACGGAACCGACAGCCCCGCGACCGCCTCGCCGGAGGCCCTCCCGCTGGAGATCGCCGCCTCCTACCGGGCCCGTACGCGCGGGCTGCTCAAGCGCGACGGCGTGCGGGGCGCGTTGCTGCTGACTCCGGCCGGCAGCGTGCACACCTTCCGGATGCGGTTCGCGATCGACGTCGCGTATCTCGACCGGCGCATGAACGTCATCGCCGTACGCACGATGAAGCCGGGCCGGCTCGGGTTGCCCCGACTGCGGTCGCGCCATGTGCTGGAGACGGAGGCGGGCGTGATGGCGGGGTGGGGGCTGCGGCCGGGCGTCCGGATTTCCGTGGACGGACAAGCCACCACAAACACCAACTGAACCTCCCTAAACGGAAACCCTTACTCCAATCGTGTTCTATCGAGTGGGAAGGGTGCATCTTGGGCGGCAAGCGCCCTACCGTCTGATGCGGCCCGTTCGTGCAGTGGACCCGCGCGCAGGAAGTGCACCGCCCTCCCCCAGAGCAGGCGGCATCGCCACCGCCCGGGTCCCTGACGAGTCACCATCTGCGAGGGGAGACGCAACGATGACAAGGCGCGAGAGATCGGGGGCCCGCCCCGAGCCTCTGGCAGTCACGGCCCGACACTCACCCGGTGAGCCGGCGTAATCTCCCCTTGTCGTCAGCCCAGGGCGCGAGCGGCCCGCCGACGCGGACGGCTCGCGCCCTGATCCGCGCGCGGGGGCCGGTCACAGCCCTCGCTCAACGTGCCGCTCGACCAGGTGTCAGCGTCGGCGGTTGCTCGCCGTCCCCTTCGAGCAAGGGCAGATCGTCGCCGCCCTCCGGCCAACCGGGATCCATCGCGCAGGGCCCGCCGACGCCCCCCGAGAAGTTCTTCGTCCTCGGCTCCCAGGAGTAGGCGGCCGAGTAGTCGCCGTACTCGCCGCTCCTCTCCGCCCGCACACTCCAGAACCTGCCGTCCTTGCCCTGGTCGTACTCGGTGACGTCCCAGCCCGTTCGCTGGAAGTGGTCGCTAAGACGGCGCAGCGCGGCAACCGCGTCACCCCTGCGGGCCCCGCCGGCGGACCAGGAGTGGCGGAGGCTGTAGGCCCCGTCCACCGGCTGGTCGGCCATGCTCTCCAGGCCGTCGGGGTAACAGGCGTTGGCGTTGAGGATGTTCTCGTCGTCCTCGTACCCACTCGACGAACCGGGGCGCAGAGTGGGGCCGGCGCCCATAGCGCTGTACGCGTCCTGCGAGTAGGTCCCGACGCGGCGGGCCATCGCCGCGGGGGTGACCTGCGGGTAACCCTCCGAGGTCGCCTGCTCGATGGCGAGTGTGATGCCCAGGCCGAGAAGGATCAGCAGCGGCAGCCCGATCACCACCGCGCAGCCGACCCCTGCCACCTTGAGGCCGTGACGGGCGAAGTCGGCGGGTGACGGGTAGGAGGAAGCACTGTTCACATCAGGCATCAACTCGGTTTCGGACACAGGCCGGACGCTACGGGCGGCGCAGGGCAGTCGGCATCCGCGTGGGGACTCATGATCCATGAGTACAAGTACTCAGCGGCCGGGCCCGGCGTGCCCGGCAACCGATGGCGAGCCGGTGAGCGCGGCTCAGCCGGCGTGCGGCTGAGCGGACCTGCCCGACCGTCGGCGCGCCGTTTTCTGAGCGTCACTTGGATGCCATCGTCGTACCCCACTTCGGCAAAGGGAGGCGGGGCCAGAGTCGCGGAGAAGTGAGCGTAGGACGTCGCGTCCAGCGAGGCCGCGTAGAACTTCGTCTGTCCGGGACGGATGCTGTCCGTGTACGTGCCCGGGGCGATCTTCGGCCCGGTGTCGCTCTTGGCCGCGCCCTTCACCGGCTCGGCGTCGGGCGAGGTCTTGTACCTCGGCACATCCGTGAGATCACCCGAATCGACCGCGCCCGCCTGCCCCGGAAACACCGCGATCAGCCCCAGCGCGGCGCAGCCCCCCAGAACCGCCCTCGCCCGTCCCCCAAGCCCGCATCAAGCTCGCTCCCCCGTCCGTCCAGCCGTTCGACGCACCCTAGTCGGGCCGCCACACGAACCGTACGTGGCCGTGCTTCCTCTCCCGGAGCGGCCGGGTCGGTCGCGCAAGCAGCCCCAGCGGCCCCTCAGCCGCCTTCCGCCCCCGGACGACGGTGCGCGCCGAACTGCGAGTGTGGAGCGTACGACTACTTGATGTCGCCGTACGCTCCACAGCCTGCCGCCAGGCTCAGGTGAGGCAGGCGGCGGCCCCGCCGCTGGGGAGGTTCACCCACGCCGTGGGCCCCTCGCACGGGCCCGGTCCGCCGGCTTCGGCCTTTCGGCGTCGGTCCGTCGACTCCAGTCCGACGGCTGCGGTCCGTCAACTGACGTGGCGCAGCCCAGCCGGCGTGATCGACAGCCAGTAGAGCCCTCCCAGCGGCTCCCAGTCGACCGCCTCGCAATCCGCGCGCACGCGTCGCAGGATCTCGCCGACCGGATCGGTCCAAGCGACGAAACCGCTGTCGGCGAGGTCGCCGATCTCCATCCACCCTCGCTCCAGGAGCACGCGGAGTACCTCGATCGCGGCCTTCTCGAAACCGTCGCCCGTCGTGGCGGCGCTCTGACGGGCGTGCCACAGCAGCATATCCAGCGGGATCCAGTCGTCCTCCGCCTCGCGCAGAATGCTGCCGGCCAGCGATTCAGTTGCCTTCATCGACGTGCACCTTCCGCGGTTTCTTGCCGGGCGTGAAGATGTCGATCGTCTCTCCGCCGGATTTCGAGGCCTTGCGCCACTGGACGACCGTACCGTCCGACAGCTTGTAGACCTCGGGAATCTTGTCCCCGCGCGCCGGGAGCTGTTCGGCTCCCTCGGTCCACTTGTCGAAGTGCTTGCGCAGTTCCGCCGCGTCCTTGGCCAGCTTGACGGTGCCTGCCTGCTTGCCGTCCGGCAGAGTGTCGAAGTCCTTGTCGACAGCGTCGCAGTTGTGGACGAGAGCGTTCTCACCGCCGACGCCCACGTAGTACGTGTGGATGCCCTCGACGGAGAGGTCGTACGTCCGCTGCCGTTCGGTGTAGTGGCCGACGGCGAGGACCGGCAGGGTCACGCCCGACGGGGTGCGCAGCGTCGCGCCCGGACGGATGTCGCCGGCTTCGGCCCAACTGCCCTGCCCGACAAGCCAGAAGGGGTGCGTGTCGGTCGCTGTGAGGGTGGCCGGCCGGCCGTTCGCCAGCACCGTCAGGCGGGTGAAGTCCTTGTCGTCCTCGGTGGTGATGGTGGCCGCGACCGGCCGGACCGTGGTCAGGCCCCGGTCCGGGTCAGTGACGGTGACCAGGTCTCCCAGGCGTACGTCCTCGATGGCGGTTCGGGTGCCGTCGGCCAGCAGGACCGCCGTGCCGGGCGGGAAGCTGTGTTTGCAGGTGATCGGCCGATCGGGCTTGTCCGCGTCGGGCTTCTCGGCGTCCGGCTTGTCCGCGTCCGGCTTCTTCTCCCGTTTGGGGAGCTTCTTCTCCAGTGCCGCGAGCTTCTCCCTGGCCTGCCGCACCTTCTTGGACTTGTCCAGCATCCCCTTCAAGCCGCTCGCGAGATCCCCGCCGTGCTTCTTGATGGCCTCGATGAGCTTGACGGCCTTCTTCCACTTCCACGGCGCGCCGTACTTCGCAGCGAGCTTCCCGACCGCGCCGCCCACCAGGCTCGTCAGGATGTTGATGATGGTCGCCCCGCAGGCCGACCCGTCGCCCTTGGTGATGCAGTCCAGCGCGTCGGTGATGCCCAGCTCATCGGCGATGATCTTGGCCAGCTCAATGGCCGCTTTCTTCGCCTTCTCCTTATCGGAGTTCAGCTCCTCTTCGGCCCTCTCCAGCAGCTTCTTCGCCGCTTCGTAGTCCTTCTCCTCCTGGGTGAGCGCGGCGCTGTTCGCCGGTTGGCCGGTGCCGCCGTTGCCGCCATCAGCGCCGCCGACGGTCGTGCCGCCGCCGCCGCCGTCCGCGACGGGCTCGCTGCCGCCGCAGTCGGCGCCGCCGGCGACCTCGCAGACCGCCGTCTTGATCCGTTCGCTGATCTCCGGGCCGATCCCCGAGGCCGCGAGACCGCCGATGATCAGCGCGACGACCGCGATCAGCCCGACGTACTCCGTCGCCGTCTGCCCCGCGTCACCGACCCGCAGCCGGAACATCCGCACCGGCGAGAAGCCGCCGCGCCGCGCCCGCCGGTCCCCCGGCAGCGCGAACCACTCACGCGACTCCCGGAGCGAGACCAGCACGATCACCAACAGCGGTGCCACGAACTGCGCGGACCCCCACCACTCACCGGCCCGGATGTTCCCCCACGCCTCGACCAGCAGCCAGCACTGCACCCCGTACGCCGCCCACCGGGCCAACCGCCCGGCCACCCGGAGGCTCCCGGCCAGCGCGAGCCCCAGCGCGGCGGGGATCAGCGCGTACGCCGGGAGCGCCACCGCGCCCCCGCGCAGCGCGTCGAGGTGCACCGCGTCGAGGTGCACCGCGTCGAGCGCCGAGAGCCCGCACAGCACGAACAGCACCAGTCGCGCCGCCACCACCGCTCGCGGCATCGGCGACCGCCTCCGGCGCTCCGGTGCTGAGTTACGTGTTCGTGTGAATCCCCCGACTCCAGCCATACGCGGGACGCTAGGCGGCTTTCCCGGCCGGCGCATGGGCCCCAGTGCCCAAACCCGGGCCCAACCGGGGCCGGGCACAAAGTCCGGGCCGCACGGCAGACAAACTGCGGTGCGGCCCGGACGGTCCTGCGACGGTCTTACGGGGGGAGGCAGCCGGGATCAGCTCTCGGCGCCCTCGGAGCGCGGGAAGGAGATCTCGACGCGGCGGTTCTTCTTGCGGCCCTCCTCAGAGGAGTTGTCGGCGATCGGGAACTGCTCGCCGTAGCCGCGGATTTCGAAGGTGATGCCGGAATCGAGGTCCTTGGCGAGAATCTTCTGCACCGCGTTGGCCCGCTTCTTCGAGAGCACATCGCCGTGGGCCGAGGAGCCGAGGTCGTCGGTGAAGCCGAAGACCTCGACCTTCTTGGCGTCCTGCCTCTTGATCTCATCGGCGATCGTCTGGATACGGGAGTTGGCCTCGTCGCTGAGCTTCGCGCTGTCCTTGCCGAAGAGCACTTCGGCCTGGAGCGCGAACGTCACATCGGAGTTGGTGTCCTCGCGGCGCTCCTCGCCGCCCTCGGACTCGATGACCGACTTGATGTCGAGCACCCGGGAGGGTGCGAGCTTCGCGCCGTCCAGCTTCTTGAGGTCGGGGTCGTTGCCGTCCACCTTGACCGGCGGGACGGACTCCGGATTCGTACCGGGCCCGTCATCGGCGAAGGACGGGGCCGCGGTGAGCAGGAACGCGGTGGCGGCGAACAGAACCGCGGCCGTGCGGACATGGCGCGCTGTGCGATTCGGGTTCATGGCGCCGCTCACTCAGAGATCTTGATGGTGGCGGTGGGGAAGGTCGGCAGCTGGAAGTCGACCTCGGCGGTGGAGTCGGGCGGGGCGGGGAACTGGGCGAAGACCTCGACCGACTTGCCCGCGTCGATCTGGGTGAGTCCGGTGCTGGTCAGCGGTTGGCCATCGGTGTCACGCAGCACGTAGTAGCGCTTCTTGCCCTCTTTGTCGATCAAGGTCGCGCCACCGAGCGAGTCACCGCCGGCGGCCAACTCCTGCTCCTTGCCGCGCCACCCCGAGGTCTCGACGAAGATCTCCGACCCGGTGTTCTTGATCTGGCCGCTCACCGTCACGAAACCGCCCGAGTCCCGTACGGCTGAATTGATGGTGAAGACAATGCCCTTCTCACCCTTGAGTTCGGCCAGGACCTCCTTCGGGTCCGGAGTCTTCGTGTCCTGCTTGTCGGAGTCGCCGCTCTTCGCCTTGCCCTGCGACGAGGACGCCGGCTCTTGAGTCTTGCCGTCGCCGTCTCCACCGCATCCCGCAACGGTGAAGGCCAGCCCGACCGCCAAGGCCAGCGCAGCCACGCCCCTGAGGGCCTTCGTAGTGTGCCGAATGCTCATGAGGTGTGTTCCTTTACTCGTCGTTCGCTCGTCAGTCGGCGAGGTGTCAGTCGTCCAGGCGCACGGAGAACAGATCCGCCAGGTCGGGGAAGGGGTCGTCGCTCTCGGGGTCGAGGGGGAGGATCCCGAAGTCGCAGTGGAACGACCCGCGCGGCGGCTTCTCCGCGCCTTCGTCATCCTGGCCCGCGGGCGGGTCGCCGCCCGTATCGCCCTCGTCGCCCTCATCAGGCGCTTCGGGCTCGTCGGGGACGAAGTCACAGCGGGACTCGATGACCGCTGTGGCCTTGGCGGTCGGCTTTCTCGTTTCCGTCCCGTCGACCAGGGAGTCGCCGATCGGCTTGAGTGTGCGCACCTTGACGCTGAACCCATTGCGCCACCCGGGCAGCGACGAGCAGCCCTCGGCGCCCCCCACCAGCTCCGCGTCGTTCTCGCCCGCGAATCTGCCGGCCGCGAAGCAGCCCGCGGCGGCGCCGGGGGGATTGCCGTTCAGGAAGTCGTCCAGCGTCTGGCCGCTGAGCAGCGCCTTGAGCAGCATGTCGGGCTTCAGCTCGTCCCGAGCCTCCTGAGCCGCCGCGAGGGCCGCCGCGTCCGCCGCCCCTTGCGCGCCGTTCTTGGACACCGCGGCCTGACCGACCGCGAAGTAGGCGAACGCGAGGAAGAGCAGGCCCGCCACCACCGTGATGTAGATGGGGAAGGCCTGCCCTGCGTCGTCGTTCTTGCGAAGCGTCACACCTACGGCGCGACCTTGGCGATCTGCGCCTTGAGCTTGTTCAGAATGGTGGTGCCGATGTCCGAACCGAGCAGCGCGCCGATGATCAGCGCCACCACCGCGATGATGCCGAGGTACTCGACCGCCGTCTGACCCCTGGACTTCTCGCGTCCGGTCATCCGCTCGACCGTGGTGTTCGCCCAGCCGTTCACGCGGACCTGGGTCTTGACTGCGGCCTTCATCATCGTGTCGTTCGACATGGTGTTCCCCTCCGAGTTCGGCCGGCCATCGACCGGCCGACGCGTAAGTCCCTGTGGCGTCTTCCGCGGTTCCGGCTTCCTCCTGGCCGGTGCCGCTTTCGACACGAGAAACGTACGTCGGAACACCTGTCGTGCAAGAGGGCCCGTGGACCCATTCCCAGGCCCAAAGGGGGCGTTGGGCCCGGCGCGTTCCGGCCTGGGCCCCGCGGCCCTGGAGCCGCTCGCTGCTCGCCCCGCGCTCAGCCATGGCCGGCCGCCCCCCGGCCTGGGCCGGTGCCGCCCGCGCCGCGCGCCGTGCCGAGCCACACCGCGATGGCCTCACTGCGGCTGCCGCTGTGCAGCTTGGCGAAGATGCGGTTGATGTGGTTCTTGACGGTCTTCTCGCTGATGAAGCAGGTGGCGGCGATCTGCTGATTGGTCATGCCCGACGCGATCAGCTCCATGACCTCCACCTCCCTCGTGCTGAGCCCGAACTCTTCTTCCTTGGAACGGGGTTGCTGTGCCGGTGGCGCCTGCTGCGTCCGGGGGGCGGCCGAGTGCGGCGGGGAGACCGCCGCGCCCCATCCCTGTTCGGACCACGACTGTGACACACCTGGTTGCACTTGCGAAGAGTCTTGCTGCGGATGCAATGAATTCGAGACACCAGGCGCTCCGTAATGCCCTGGAGCTGGGGACCAGGTCTGCGCGGGGTGCGATGGCGCGGTATGTGCAGTCGCATCGCGCTCCTGCTGTCCGACCTGCGGATGGCCTGCGGGGCCGGAATACGGAACGCCTGTGTGCGACTGCCCGAGTCCGTCCGGAAGTTGCGCCTGCGCTCCAGAGTGACCGTGGCCGTCGCTCCGCATATGGGCGAGCAGCGCGTTGGCGGCCGAGGCGGTGAAGTGGGCCCGGCCCTCCTTGATGTCCCGTACCGCACCGACGAGTTGGTCGGCCGTGAACTCCCCGTGCACGAGGTAGCCGCCCGCGCCCAGGCGCAGCGCCTCCCGCACGATCGCGCTCTCGCGGCTGTACGTCAGCATCAGCACCGAGGTGACCTGGACCAGGTACGGCAGCGCGGAGATGCCGTCGACGCCGGGCATCCGGACGTCGAGCAGCACCACGTCGGGCCGGTGGTGCTGGGCGGCTTGCAGGGCCTGGCGGCCGTCCGCCGCCTCGGCGACGACCTGGATGTCGTCGCGTCCGCTGAGCAGGGCGGTCAGTCCGGCCCGTACGACCGGGTTGTCGTCAGCGACGATGACCCGCAGCGTGGGCAGGGTGAAGGGATCGGGTTCGGGGAACGCCGTGGCCGGTGGGGAAACGGGGACGTACGCGGGGACGTGCTCCGAGCGGGGCGGGGCGGTGTGCGAGGACGTGTGCTGGGACACGTACGACGCCACCGGGTGCGTCCCGGAGCTGTGCGAGATCTCGTCCGGCA